>CBFGPB010000006.1:0-25204 GCA_965650545.1 uncultured Devosia sp.
AGCGGGCCGACCTCCCCCCGCTCCGTCCCCTCGCGGCGCTCCCAGGCCGCGGGGGGAACCTCAGACAACAAGCAAGGGCCCCAGCCATGCTAGCCTTCATCATCCGGCGCACCATCGCCATGGTATTGACCCTGTTCGCGGTCTCGCTCGTGGCCTTCGCCATCATCCAGTTGCCGCCCGGCGACTACCTGACCAGCTATATCGCCGCCCTGTCGGCCACCGGCGACCAGGTCGATCCGCGCGTCATCGAGAACCTGCGCGTCCAGTATGGTTTGGGCGAGCCCTTCTATGTCCAGTACTGGAAGTGGATCACCGGCGTGGTGCAGGGCAATTTCGGCCATAGCTTCGAATGGAAGCGGCCGGTCTGGGAACTCATCTGGGGGCGCCTGGGCAATTCCGTGATGGTCGAGGGCCTTGCCGTCATCGTCATGTGGTTCATCGCCCTGCCCATCGGCATCTATGCGGCGGTGCGCAAATATTCCCTCGGCGACTACATCGCCACCGTGGCCGGCTTCATCGGCCTCGCCGTGCCCAATTTCTTCTTTGCGCTGATCCTGATGTACCTGGCCTATGTGTGGTTCGGCACCACTATGGGTGGTCTCTTCTCGCCCGAATTCGAGACGGCGCGCTGGAGCCTGCCGCGCCTCTGGGACTTCTTCACCCATGCCTGGGCACCGGTGCTGGTGCTGGCGACCGGCGGCACGGCGGAACTGATCCGCATCCTGCGCGCCAACCTGCTGGACGAGCTCAAAAAGCCCTATGTCGTGACCGCCCGGGCCAAGGGCCTGCCCGAATGGAAGGTGATCCTCAAATATCCCGTGCGGCTCGCGCTCAATCCGCTGGTCTCGACCATCGGCTGGCTGCTGCCGGCGCTGGTCTCGGGCTCGGTGATCGTCTCGGTGGTGATGAACCTGCCCACGGCCGGCCCCATGCTGCTGCGCTCGCTGACCACCCAGGACATGTATCTGGCCGGCGCCATCATCCTGCTGCTCAGCGTGCTGACCGTCATCGGCACGCTGGTCTCGGACATTCTCCTCGCCCTCATCGACCCACGAATTCGCTACGGGGCCAAGTAAATGGCGGTCGACAGCATGGAAAACCTCGCTCCCACAACCACAGCAGCGGCGCGGCCCGTCCGCGAAAGCCAGTTCGGCCTGATGTGGCGCCGGTTCCGGCAGCACAGGCTGGCCCTGGTCAGTCTCTGGGTCGTCGGCTTCTTCTATCTCGTGGCGCTCTTGGCCGAGTTCCTGGCGCCGGTCGATCCGGGTCACTACAGCGCCCGCTACACCTATGCGCCGCCGCAGGGGCTGCACTTCTTCGCCCAGAACGAAGAGGGCGGCTGGGAATTCGGGCCCTATGTCAATGGCTACAAGACCGAAATCGACCCGGTGGCCCTGAGACGCACCTTCGTCATCGACGAGGAAGTGCGCCTGCCGGTGCGGTTCTTCGCGGCAAGCGAACCCTATCTGCTCGCCGGTTTCATCCCCATGTCGATCAAGTTCATGGGCGTTGAAAACCCGCGCGATCCCTTCTACATCCTGGGCGCCGACCGGCTGGGCCGCGATATGCTGAGCCGCCTCATCCATGGCACCCGCATCTCGCTCTCCATCGGCCTCGCCGGGGTGACGCTGAGCCTGTTCTTCGGCGTGGTCATCGGCGGCTTTGCCGGCTTCTATGGCGGCTGGTTCGACGGCGCGGTGATGCGCACGGTGGAATTCATCCGCTCCATGCCCACCATTCCGCTCTGGCTCGGGCTCGCCGCGGCCATGCCCAAGGACTGGAGCGCGCTGCAAACCTATTTCGCGATCACGCTGATCCTCTCGCTGATCGGCTGGACCGAACTGGCGCGCGTGGTGCGCGGGCGCTTCCTGTCGCTGCGGACGGAAGACTTCGTCACAGCGGCGCAGCTCGACGGGGCCAGCGACTGGCGCATCGTCACGCGGCACATGGTCCCGAGTTTCACCAGCCACATCATCGCGGCGGCGACGCTGGCCATTCCCGGCATGATCCTGGCCGAAACGGCGCTGAGCTTCCTCGGACTTGGCCTCCAGGCGCCCATCGTTTCCTGGGGTACGCTGCTGCAGGACGCACAGAATATCCGCACGCTCGCCACGGCGCCCTGGCTCCTCGCCCCGGGACTCTGCGTGGTCGTGGTCATCCTTGCCCTCAACTTCTTCGGAGACGGCCTTCGTGATGCCGCTGATCCCCATGGCCGCTAAACCGCTTCTGACCATCAACAACATGTCCATCGTCTTCTCCTCGCCCGACGAGGCCGATATCGAGGCCGTGCGGCAGGTGGATCTGACCCTGACGCCGGGCAAGACGCTGGCGCTGGTGGGCGAAAGCGGCTGCGGCAAGTCCGTCACCGCCCGCGCCGTGCTCCGCCTGCTCGACAGGAATGCCAAGATCCCGAGCGGAGAAATCCTCTTCGACCCAGGCTCCGGTCCAGTCGATATTGCCAGCCTCAAATCCGACAGCCTCGCCATGCGGGCGCTGCGCGGCGCCGAAATCTCGATGATCTTCCAGGAGCCGATGAGCTCGCTGTCGCCGGTCCACACGATCGGCGACCAGATCGACGAAATCATTGTGCTGCACGATCGGCTCAGCAAGAAACAGGCGCGCGAGCGCACCGTGTCGCTGCTCGACCAGGTGGGCGTGCCCGGCGCCCGCGACCGCGCCAATGCCTATCCGTTCGAGCTGTCGGGTGGCCTCCGCCAGCGCGCCATGATCGCCATGGCCCTGGCCTGTACGCCCAAGCTGCTGATCGCCGATGAACCGACCACGGCGCTCGACGTCACCACGCAGGCACAGATCCTGGACCTCTTGCGGCAATTGCAGGAGGATTTCGGCATGGCCATGCTGTTCATCACCCACGACCTGGGCGTCGTGGCCGAGATCGCTGACGACATCGCCGTCATGTATCTGGGTGACGTGGTGGAGCAGGGCGACGTCTACGAAGTCTTCCGGGCGCCCAAGCATCCCTATACCCAGGCGCTGATGAATTCGGTGCCGCGGCTGCAGCGCAAGGCAGACCGCACCCGCCTCACGCCCATCAAGGGCACGGTGCCGTCACCCAAGGACCGGCCGGCCGGCTGTTCCTTCACCTCACGCTGCCCGCATGCCTACGGGCCCTGCGCCGGCACGCGGCCGGAACGGACCGTGGTCAGCGCGGGCCATGTCGCACGCTGCCACCTGCTCACCCACGCAAAAGAGGAGGTACTGGCATGACCGCTCTTCTGTCAGTCGAAAACCTCAGCAAAGTCTTTCACCTGGGCGGTGGCCTCTTCCGTCAGGGGCGCGAACTGGTGGCGCTCAATGACATCAACCTGACGGTCGAAAAGGGCGAGACCCTGGCCATTGTCGGGGAAAGTGGCTGCGGCAAGACCACGCTGGGGCGCTGCATCATCAAGGCGCAGCCGGTGTCCTCCGGTCACGTCTACTATCATGGTGAGGAAGGCGGTCATGTCGATCTCACCACGCTGGGCAAGCGCGAGATCAAGCCCTATCGCCGTGATATCCGCATGATCTTCCAGGACCCGATGAGTTCGCTCAATCCCAATATGCGGGTCTTCGACATCGTCGCCGAACCGCTAAGGGTGCACAAGCTGTTGCGGGGCAAGGAGCTCGAAGCGCGGGTCTACGAGACGCTGGCCAAGGTCGGCATTTCGCCCGACGCGGCGGGACGCTATCCGCACGCCTTTTCCGGCGGCCAGCGCCAGCGCATCGGCATTGCCAGGGCGCTGGTGCTGAACCCGAAACTGGTGATTGCCGACGAGGCGGTCTCGGCGCTGGACGTCTCGATCCAGGCCCAGGTGCTGAACCTGCTCGACGATCTCAAGGAAGAGTTCGGGCTCACCTACATCTTCATCAGCCATGACCTTGGGGTGGTGAACTACATCGCCGACCGGGTGGTGGTCATGTATCTGGGGCATGTGGTGGAAAACGCGCCCACCGAAATGCTGTTCGAGCGGCCGCGCCATCCCTACACGGAGATGCTGCTCGAAGCCCTGCCCATTGCCGACCCGACGCGCCGAAAAGGGCGGAATAAGGAGTTGAAGGGCGAAATCCCCTATCTCGGCAACCGGCCCAAAGGCTGCCCTTTCCACACCCGCTGCAAATATGCGGTCGATCGTTGTCGCGCCGAAAAGCCGGAGCTGCGCCCCATTCAGGGCACGGCGCAACTCGCCGCCTGCCACTTTGCCGAAACACTCGATCTCAAGGGCGCCTATGAGGCGCCGCAAAAGGCTTTTGCTTAGATGACTTATGACCCGGCCACCGCCAATCCGCTCTTTGGCAATCCGCTCCAGTCTCGCGCCGATGTCGAAAAGGGCCTGCGCAACCTGTTCGATCCGCTGCTGCCCTATTTCTCCGAAGGCGGGGCGCGCGTGCGGCTCGATGGGGCTGGGGCGCATTTCGACCGCGCCGCGGCGGACCTCGAAGGTTTTGCGCGCCCGCTCTGGGGGCTGACGCCGCTGGCAGCGGGTGGGGCCGACTTCGAACATTGGGAGCTCTACCGGCAGGGCCTCGCCAATGGCACTGACCCCGAGCACCCCGAATATTGGGGCCAGGTCAATTCCACCGACCAGCGCATGGTGGAACTGGCAGCGATCGGCTTTACCATGCGCATGCTGCCCCACCTCGTCTGGGAGCCGCTGCCGCAAAAGGCCAAGGACAATCTGGCGGCCTATCTCAAGCATGCGCGCCAGTTCGACTATGCCGACAATAACTGGAAGTTCTTCCGCATTCTCGTCGACCTTGGCCTTGAGGAATGCGGCGTCAGCTTCGACCGTTCGCTGACTGAAAAGTACCTGGAGGAACTCGACGGGTTCTATCTGGGCGACGGCTGGTATCGCGACGGCAATGTGCGGCGCATCGACCACTACATACCCTTCGCCATGCATTTCTATGGCCTGATCTATGCCAGGCTGGCGCGGGGCGACGACAAGCGCGTGGCCGCCTACAAGGAGAGGGCAAAACTCTTTGCCCAGGACATCCAGCACTGGTTCGACGAGGATGGCGGCACGCTCGCCTTCGGGCGCTCGCTGACCTATCGCTTTGCCTGTGGCGGCTTCTGGGGTGCGCTGGCCTTTGCCGATCTCGAAGCCATGCCATGGGGCAAGATCAAGGGCCATTTCCTGCGCCATCTCCGCTGGTGGGCAGACAAGCCCATTGCCCATGGCAATGGTGTGCTGTCCATCGGCTATGGCTATCCCAACCTCTTCATGTCCGAGAGCTACAATTCCGCCGGCTCGCCCTACTGGGCGCTGAAGGCCTTCCTGCCACTGGCCCTGCCGGCCGACCACCCGTTCTGGACGGCGGAAGAAGAGGCGGCAGGCTTCGATGCCAAACCCGTGCCGATGAAGCATCCGGGAATGGTCGCCTTCCACACGAAGGGCAATGTGGTAGCCCTGTCCTCCGGCCAGCAGAACTGGCAGATGCGGCACGGCACCGAGAAATACGCCAAGTTTGTCTATTCGAGCCGCTATGGCTTTTCGGTGGAGGCCGACGAACGCGCCTATCACCAGGGCGCCTTCGACGGCGCGCTGGCGCTGAGTGACGATGGCCGCCACTATCGCGTGCGCGAAACCAACGAAAAGGCACAGATTGCGGGCACGGCGCTCCATGCGGTGTGGAAGCCTTGGGCCGATGTGACCGTGGAGACCTGGCTGTTGCCGGCCAATCCCTGGCACATCCGGGTGCACCGGATCACGACGCCGCGCGCCCTGCATGGCACCGAAGGCGGCTTTGCCATCGAACGCGCCGATCTCAATGCCGATACCTATATCGACGAAAAGGGCAGGGCGGTGGCGCGGTCGAAAACCGATCTCAGCGCCATCCTCGATTTGGGCGGGCAGCGTGAGGGCCGTGCCCATAGGGCGCTGCCCAATACCAACCTCATCGCCTCCAAGACGATCGTGCCGCAATTGCGGGGCGACATTCCGGCCGGCACGACAGTGCTGGTGACCGCGGCCATGGCTCTACCTGCGGGCGCGGCGGGCGACGCGGCGCTGGCCAGCCCGCCACAGGCGCCGGACCTCGCGGCCCTCGAAGGCCTCTTTGCCCGCGAGGGAATTGATGTCAGCGCCATTCTCGTGCCGGAGCGCTTCTGATGCGGCCAAGACTGAGTTTCGCCTTCGACCCGCACAAGACCAGGCACGTCTTCGATGACGTGGCGCTGCAACGGCTGGACGCCGTCTGTGAGGTCGTGTCCGCCGATCCGCTGACCAGCTTTTCGACACCTGAAGCGCGGGCGGTCCTGGCGCAGACCGAAGTGCTCGTGACCGGCTGGGGCTGCCCCATGCTGACGCCGGACGTGTTGCGTGCAGCACCCGGCCTCAAGCTCATCGCCCATGCGGCGGGGACGGTGAAATTCACCGTCGATCCGCTCGCCTATGCCAATGGTGTCCGTGTGACCCACGCGGCCGAGGCCAATGCCGTGCCGGTGGCCGAGTTCACGCTGGCGGCGATCCTGTTCGCCAACAAGCGCATGTTCGAGCTTCGTGACCTCTATCGCGCCGATCCCAGCCGCGGGTCGAGCTATGAGCTCATGGATACGCCGATCGGCAATTTCCGCCGCACGGTCGGCCTGGTGGGCGCCTCGCGCATTGGCCGCAAGGTCGCGGCCATGCTGGGCGGCTTCGACCTCGACGTCCTGCTCTACGATCCTTTCGTTGCGGCCGACGACCCGATTGCCCGGCAGGCGGAACTGGTGGATCTGGACGTGCTGATGGCCCGCGCGGATGTGGTATCGGTCCACGCGCCGTCTTTGCCCAGTACGCGGCATATGATCGGCGCCCGGCAGCTCAAACTCATGCAGGACGGCGCCACCTTCATCAATACCGCGCGCGGGGCGCTGGTCGATGAAGCGGCGCTGGTCGCCGAGTTGCAGACGGGGCGCATTCATGCCGTGATCGATGTGACTGATCCGGAAATTCCGCCTGCCACGTCGCCGCTCTTCACCCTGCCCAATGTGTTCCTCACCCCGCATGTGGCGGGGGCCATCGGCACCGAGCGGGCGCGGCTTGGCCTTATGGTCGTGGAGGAAGTGGAGCGCTTCGTGCGCGGCGAACCCATGCTCTATGAGATTGAACCGGCATTGCTGGAGCGGTTGGCGTGAACAAGGACATGAGCGTGACCAAGGAGTCCCCCTCATCCGGCGCTACGCGCCACCTTCTCCCCGATGGGGAGAAGAATGGACCGGCGATCCCCTCTATTCCTCTCCCCATCGGGGAGAGGGTGGATCGGCCGCAGGCCGAGACGGGTGAGGGGGACGCCTGGCATAGCTCAAGGCTTCAATTCCTCACCTGGGATCGGAAGCCCGAGGATATCGACAGCCCCGAGCACCGCGCTCGACAGGCCGAACTTGTCACGCGCGCCGGGGCCAGTTTCCACCCGACTGCCTATGTCGCAGCCGAAGCGGCGATCTTCACGACCAGGCTGGTGCTGGGCGCGGAGAGCTGGATTGCGGGGCATGCGCTCGTGCGCGGCGACGTCACGTTCGGAGCCCATTGCACGGTCAATCCCTATGCGATGATTTCGGGCAAGGTCAGCTGCGGCGATGGGGTGCGCATTGCCAGCCACGTGTCGCTGGTCGGGTTCAACCATGGCTATGACGATCCCGACACGCCGATCTACAAACAGAAGCACGAGACGCTGGGCATCACCATCGAGGACGATGTCTGGATTGGCGCCAATGCCGTCGTGGTCGATGGGGTCAAGATCGGGCGCGGCGCGGTGATTGCGGCGGGCGCCGTGGTGAGCAAGGACGTGCCGCCCATGGCCATTGTCGGGGGGGTGCCGGCCAAGGTGCTGCGCTATCGCGGCCGGTCGCGTCGCGACGAGACGCGGGCGCAATTGCAGGCGCTGGGCGAGAAGGCCAGGGCGCAGTTTCAGGACATTCTCCGGCGCAATATGTCGGACGGCGATTATCTCTCGCGCGAGAACCATGGCGCGGCGCGGATGAGTATCCGCCATCTCTGCGACGCCATCGAGATTGCCGCCGGCTTCAGTGCTCTGCCCGATGGCCTGGACGTTTCAGCGGCCATCGCGCGCCTGCAGGCCGTACAGGACCCAGAGACGGGCCTCTTCCCCGATCCCTATCAACCCCCCAAGCCCGGCGTGCCGCTGCGCCGCGATGGCCTGGCGCTCTACAATGTTCTGGCCGTCGGCTATGCGCTCGAAGTGCTGGGTGCCCACCCGCTTCACCCGATCGCGGCGGTGGAGCTGCCAGCACCCGAACTTTGCCAATGGCTCGAAAGCCTGACCTGGCGCGAGCGGGCCTGGGGGGCGGGGGCCGATGTCGATACGATCGGCACGGCGCTCTATTTCAACGCCCGCTATTTCTCCACCGGGACCTCACGGGAAACGCTGTTCGGCTGGCTGGCGCTCAAGCAGGATCGCGCTTCAGGGCTTTGGGGTTCGCCCACGGCCGAGGAGGGCCTGCTGCAGCCGGTCAACGGCTTCTACCGGCTGACGCGCGGCACCTATGCCCAGTTCGGCATTGCCGTACCGCGGCCCGAAGCGGCCATCGACAGCGTCCTGCTCAACCATCGCAACTATGGCGGCTTTTCGGGGCCGACCTACACGGCCTGCAACCTGCTCGACACCATCCATCCTCTGTTGCTGTGTCTCGGTCAGACCGATCATCGCCGCCCTGAGGCCGAGGCAATTGCCCGGAGCGTGATTGCCCGCGCCGGCGAGCGCTGGGTTGATGGCGAGGGCTTTGCCTTTGCCGACGGACAGGCGCCGGGTCTGCAGGGGACCGAGATGTGGCTCTCGGTCGTGCATCTGGCGGCCAAGCTTTTGGGCGAGGAGGATGCGTTTGTCTTCTTGCCCAAGGGCGTGCATCGGACGGAAGCGGTGGGGTTGGGGTTGTGACGAGCTTGGGAACAGGCAACAAGGCCCCCTCACCCGGCCTGCGGCCGACCTCTCCCCCCAGGGAGAGGTGTCGCTGCGCGACATCCACCGGCCCACACCTCTCCCTTTGGGGGAGAGGTCGCCGCGAAGCGGCGGGTGAGGGGGCCTTTGCCGGACTGGAGAGAGCCGCATGACCAATAAAAAAGCCCTCGTCGTCTGGGGCGGCATGGAGCTGCATACGCCCGAGCGCGGCGCGCATGTGGTGCGCACCCTGCTCGAGGAAGTGGGCTTTTCAGTCACCGTCACCCCCGACTACGACGCGCTGGGCGCCGAGGATGTGGGCAGCAACGACCTCGTCGTACCCGTCATCACCGACGGGACGCTGGCGCCCGAAAAGATGGCCAACCTCATTGCCGCCATTCGTGCCGGGACGGGCCTTGCCGGCTACCACATGGGCCTGGCGACGACGTTCCGGTCGAGCGTGCCCTTCCGCTATGCGGCCAGTGTCTATTGGGTCCAGCATCCGGGAAACATCATGACCTACAGGGTCGATGTCACCCGTCCCGATCATCCGATCATGGCGGGGATCGAGAGCTTCGAGCACACGTCCGAACAGTACTATCTCAACTACGATCCGGCGGTTGAGGTGCTGGCGACGACGACCTTTTCGGGGGAGCACCATCCCTGGCGCAAGGGCGTGGTCATGCCGGTGGTCTTCACCACCATGCATGACAAGGGCCGTGTCTTCTATTCCTCGCTCGGGCATACGGCAGACGAACTGGAAATCCCGCAGGTGCGCACGATCCTGAAACGCGGCCTGCTCTGGGCGGCGCGGTAGCTATTGCTGCTGTTGCGCCTGCTGTCGCAAGACTTCGGATTCGGGCAGGGCATTGGCGTATCTGAGCTCGCGATTGGCGCGGGCCCAGAAGGCGGGATGCACCTTGTCGAGCAGGACCGGCTCGGTGGGCACAAGATCCAACGTCTCACCGATATCGGGACGGAGATAGAGGATGGCGTTCTGCCGGTACCAGGCCGGCACGGACTCGTCGGTCCAGATGCGCGGGCGCACCGCGTCATAGGCCCGATAGCCTTGCCCGGCAAACAAGGTCGCCCAATAGCTCTGCCACTGTTCGTTGACATGGCCGACGCCGCCCTGGCCTGGTATGGCAGCGCTGAACAGCACGGCCGGCGCCATGGCGACGAGGTCGCGCACAAACCCTTCCGCGCGCTCGGGGGACAGGTGTTCGGCCACTTCCAGTGACAGGACGAGATCGACCTGCGGCCCCTCGAAAGCCTGTTCCAGATCGCGTGGCTCAAATGCGATGCGCGCGTCGTCCAGCATGGAGGGCGTCACCCAATCCCCCTCGATGCCGAAGGCCTGGCGCACGCCCATTTCGAGTCCGGCGGCCAGGAAGGTGCCGGTGCCGCAGCCGATATCGGCGAGCCGCGAAAGGGTCATGCTGCGCGGCAGGGCCCGCAGAATGCGCCGCGCCGCATAGAGGGTGTGCTGGCGCCGGTCGGCATAGAAGTCGGGCGGATAGAGACTGGTGGTCATTGGAGCGTCCCGGCAGAAGGTGGAATGCGCAGTCGAATACGGTTGGCGCCCGGAAGTCGATCACATTTTGCTGTTCGTGCAGCAGAAGTGACGGTTCCGTAAGGCTTTTGACCGCACCACTGGCGGCATATGTATGTGTCCATAGGCGCTTTCCTTGCCGATCATCCAGTTTTTGTTCACGGCCCATGAGCCCGGACTGATCGTCCTGGCGGCGACCATCTGCCTGGTATCCTCCTATGCCTGCATTGGACTGACCCGGCATGCGCGGCGGGCCAGTGGCCGTATGCGCAATGTCTGGACGGCCGTGGCAGCCATGGCCGTGGGCTTCGGTATCTGGGCCACCCATTTCGTGGCGGTGCTGGCTTTCCGCCCGGGCTTCACGCTCAGCTACGATATCTGGCTGACCGCCCTGTCCCTGCTGATCGCCATTGTCGTCTGCGGTGCCGGCATCGCCATGGCCAGCCGCGGCAACGGCTTCATGGATCGCTTGCTCGGCGGCGCGGTGGTGGGCGTCGCCATTTCGTCCATGCACTATACCGGCATCGCGGCGCTGATCATGGGCGGGCGCCTTGGCTGGAGCCCGGCCCTCGTCTCAACCTCGATCCTCGCGGGCATCGCTTTTGGCGGCATGGCCCTGGCGGTGGGCCTCGAAGGGACAATCCGGCGCGTGATTGCCGGAGCGCTCCTCCTGACGCTCGCCATCTGCGCCATGCATTTCACGGCGATGGCAGCGGCCGATTTTTCGCTTTGCTTCCCGCTGGTCGCCAATGGTGAGCTCAACGGCTTCTGGCTTTCGATCGCGCTGACCTTCATCTCCGTGCTGCTGCTGGCCCTGGCGCTGGGCAGTACCATGCTGGACGAAGCCGACCGTCGCCGTACCGAACGCGAGCGGGAGCGGGAACTGCGCGATGCCAACGCGATCACCGCGGTTACCCAGAAGCTCGAACTGGCCATGACCCATATGGCCCAGGGCCTGGGGCTCTATGGCGCCGATGGCAATCTGCAGCTCTACAACCAGCGCTTCCCGGCCCTTCTGGGTATCGATCCGCAACTGGACCTCCAGGGCGCGAGCTTCGAGCAGACCTGCCGCCTGTCCATCATGGGCTCGGGTGTGTCTCCCGAGGATGTCGACGACCGCATGGCCACGGCCATCACCGCGCACCGGCCGCTGATCGAGAAGGGCGGGGAGATCGTCATTCCTTTTGCCGAAGACCGGGTGCTCCAGGTCAGCCATAGCCCGATCGGCGATGGCTCCTGGGTGACCACAATCGACGATATTACCGAGCGCCACCGCTCGCAGCGCGCCATTGCCCACCTGGCCCGGCATGACGGGCTGACAGGTCTGCCCAATCGCGCGCGCTTCAAGGAGGCCTTCGAACAGTCACTGGAAAAGGCGGCCGAGACGCGCGGCAAGATTGCCATCATTGCCGTGGACCTCGACCACTTCAAGGAAATCAACGACAGCCATGGCCATGCCGCAGGCGACCTGGTGCTCAAGACCCTGGCCGGACGCTTCAATGCCCTGGTGCGCGAGGGCGAAGTCATCGCCCGGCTGGGCGGCGACGAATTCGCCGCCATCAAGGTCTTTTCGGGGATGGACGCGCTGCGCGACTTCCTCGTCCGGATCGAGGATGCCCTGACGCGGCGCATCGACAGCGACGATCTCGCCATCTCGCCGGGCGGCAGCATCGGCGTCGCCGTGTGGCCCGATGACGGTCGGGACCTCTCCAAGCTGATGAGCAATGCTGACCTCGCCATGTATCGCGCCAAGGCCGAGTTCGACCGCCGCATCTGCTACTATGAGCGCGACATGGACGAGCAGGCGCGCGCCCGCCGCGACATGGCGCGCGACCTCTGGGCGGCGCTCGACCAGAACGGCTTCTATCTTGCCTATCAGGTGCAGCGGTCTGTCTCGACCGGCGACATTACCGGCTACGAGGTGCTGCTGCGCTGGAACCGGCCGGGCCATGGCGAGGTGTCGCCATCCGAATTCATCCCCGTGGCCGAGGAATGCGGCGCCATCAATGCCATCGGCGTCTGGGTGCTGAAAATGGCGTGCCTGGAAGCGGCATCATGGCCCGAACCCTACAAGATCGCGGTCAATGTCTCGGGCCTGCAACTGGCCCAGGTCGATCTCATCGATACGGTGCGTTCGACCCTTTTCATGTCGGGCCTCGCGCCGCATCGGCTGGAACTGGAAGTCACCGAAACCGCCATCATCGGCGACAAGCAGCGGGCGCTGCATATCCTGAGGCAGATCAAGGCCATGGGCGTGTCCATCGCCATCGACGATTTCGGCACCGGCTATTCCTCTCTCGATACGCTGCGCAGCTTCCCCTTCGACAAGATCAAGCTTGATCGCTCCTTCATGAACGAGGTGGAGAACAACGAACAGTCCAAGGCCATTGTCCGCGCGATCCTGGCGCTGGGCCGCAGTCTTTCCGTGCCGGTGCTGGCCGAGGGCGTGGAAACGCGCGCCCAGCTGGATGTGCTGCGCAAGGAAGGCTGCACCGAGGCTCAGGGCTTCTTCCTCGGGCGCCCCGGCTCCATCGACTGGCGCGACCGCCTGGAGGGTGGTCTGGGCGGCTGACGCAAATCGATTGACCCCGCCCGGCGCCGGGCAGTAGCGTGCCGGCCATGGTTACGATCAAGGAAATTGCCGCAGCAGTGGGTGTTTCGAGCGCCACGGTGTCGCGCGTGCTCAACTACGATTCAACGCTTTCGATCTCCAATCGCAAGCGCCAGGCGATCATCGAGACAGCCGAGGCGCTGAACTACGCCACGCCTCGCAACCGCAACCGCGCTAACCAGCAGGGCTTGAACAAGGTCGCGCTGGTGCATTTCCTGGCACCCGAACGCGAACTGGTCGACCCCTATTACGTGGCCCTCCGCCTTGGGATCGAGCGGCGCTGCGCGGCGCTCAAGATCGAAACGGTAAAAGTTTACCACACCGACGCGCGGCCAGACGCCAAGCTGCTGCAGGAGGCTTCGGGCACGATCGTCATCGGCCGGCATGACGAGGACGAGATCGACTGGCTGCAGAAAAATTCCAGGCAGATCGTCTTCGCCGACTATGTTCCGGGCGACGACCAGATCGATTCCGTTGCCGCGGACCTGCGCTCGGCCATGGAAAAGCTCCTGGGTGCCCTGGCCCAGCGTGGCTATAGGCGCATTGCCTATATCGGCTGGGGCGACCGGCGCGCCCAGGCCTTTGTGCAATGGATGACGGCGGCGGGGTGGTTTGACGATCGCCTGTTCCGCAGCGGCGATAATACGGAAGAGGGCGGCTATCGCCTGACCCGCGACCTGCTGAGCGACCGGCGAACGCTTGATGCCATCATCACCTTCAACGATTCCATGGCGATCGGCGTCTATCGCGCCCTGCACGAAGCGGGGCTTTCGATTCCGGACGATATCGGGGTGGCGAGCTTCAACGATATTTCCGTGGCGCAGTTTCTCAATCCACCGCTGACCACGGTGCACCTGCCGGCCGAGGAAATCGGCGAAGCGGCGGTCGAACTGCTGCTCGAACGGGTCGGCGGCCGTGAACTGGCCAAGCAAATTACGCTGGCTTCACGCATTGTCTGGCGCGCCAGCACGCGTGCGGGCGACGCCAAATAGGCGCCAAGAATTATCCGCGGTAAAAATTTACTGAAATTCTTGCGCGCGGACTAAAAGTCATATTAGTGTGCTCTCAGGGTGTGGAGGAAACACCCATTTGGGAGGATTATCAATGACCAGCTTCTCCGCGGGCCTGAAGCGCTCGCTCGCTATCGTCCTGGCCGGTGTGTCCATGTTCAGCGTGACGGCTGCTTCGGCTGCTGAAATCACCGTCTGGTGCTGGGACCCGAACTTCAATGGTGCCACCATGAAGCTCGCGGCCGAAAAGTATGCCGCCGAACATCCCGACGTGACTGTCAATATCGTCGACTTCGCCAAAGCCGACCTCGAGACCAAGTTGCAGGCGCAACTGGCTTCGGGCACCACCGACGGCCTGCCCGACATCGTGTTGATCGAGGACTACGGCGCCCAGAAGTACCTGCAGTCGTTCCCCGGCGCCTTCGAGCCGCTTTCGGACAAGATCGACCTCTCTGGCTTTGCGCCCTACAAGGTCGAACTCGCCTCGCTCAATGGCATGGGCTACTCGCTGCCCTTCGATTCCGGCGTCACCGGCTTCTTCTATCGCTCCGACATTCTCGAAGAGGCGGGCTACTCTGCCGCCGATCTCGAAGGTATCACCTGGAGTCGGCTGATTGAAATCGGTACCGACATCAAGGAAAAGACAGGGCAGATACTTTTCCCGATCGATCCGAACGATGCTGGCATTTTCCGCATCATGATGCAGTCGGCCGGTTCGTGGTACTTCAATGAAGATGGTAGCGTGAACATCGCCAACAACGACGTGTTCAAGGCCGCGCTCAAGACATACCAGGATCTGGTTGCCTCCGGCATCACCAAGCCGGTCGCCGGCTGGACCGAATATACCGGCTCCTTCACTTCGGGTGACACGCTTGGCACCATCACCGGTGTGTGGATGGTGGGCACAATCAAAGCCAATGCTGACCAGTCCGGCCAGTGGGGCATTGCTCCGATCCCTGCACTCGACGGCGTGGAAGGGGCGACCAACGCTTCCAACCTCGGCGGTTCGAGCTGGTATGTGATGTCCTCGGCGCCGGAAAAGGAAGCCGCCGTCGACTTCCTCAACTCCGTCTGGGGTCAGGATGCCGACTTCTACCAGGAGATCCTGGTGAATCAGGGTGCCCTCGGCTCGCTGCTCGCCGCTCGCGAAGGCGAAGCCTATTCGGCCAGCGACGACTTCTTCGGCGGCGCTCCAGTGTGGCAGAACTTCTCCGACTGGCTTGGTCAGATCCCGGCGGTCAACTACGGCATCTTCACCAACGAAGCCGACGCGGCTGTCGTGGCGCAGATTCCGGCCCTGACCAGCGGTGGCAATATCGATGAGATCGCCGCGGCCATCGAAGCCCAGGTGAGCCAGCAGGTTCAGTAACATCGGCAAACCGGAGACGGCTCGCCGTCTCCGGCCTCCCCGAGGCCTCCGCGCTTGCGCGGGGGTCATCGGTGATTTTTGGCTCCGGCAGTGGGGGTTGGCGTGGCGCAGTCGGGATATGCACGCTCCGAACAGGTGAATGGCTGGCTTTTCGTAATGCCAGCGCTCGTTCTTCTGGGCGTCTTTATGATCTATCCAATCCTGTGGTCGCTCTGGATGAGCTTCCAGGTCGGCCGGGGGATGAACTTCAGCTTCGGCGGCATCACCAATATTCTGAGGCTCACCCAGGACCCGGTCTTCATACGGGCACTGACCAACACGCTAACCTTCCTGGCCATCCAGGTGCCGATCATGTTGGTCCTGGCCTTGCTCTTCGCCAATGCGCTCAATGATAGCAAGCTCTGGGGCAGGTCGTGGTTCCGCACCGCCATCTTCTTGCCCTGCGTGACGTCGCTCGTGGCCTATTCTGTGGTCTTCAAGTCCATGTTTGCCCAGGACGGGATCATCAACCAGATGTTAATGGCCATTCAGCTCATTGACAGTCCCATCCCCTGGCTCGCCGACCCCTTCTGGGCCAAGGTCGTGATTATCGGGTCCATCACATGGCGTTGGACCGGCTACAACATGATCTTCTATCTCGCCGCCATGCAGAACATCGACCGCTCCATCTATGAGGCGGCCAAGATCGACGGTGTCCCCGCATGGGCACGCTTCTGGTACATCACCGTGCCCATGCTGCGCCCGGTGATCCTGTTCACCACCGTCATCTCCACCATTGGCACGCTCCAGCTTTTCGATGAGCCAAATCTTATTACCAACGGCGGCGCCCCTTCGGATTCGACGCTGACCCTCTCGCTCTACATCTACAATCTGAGCTTCCGCTTCATGCCCAGCTTCGGCTACGCCTCGACCGTCTCCTACGTGATCGTTGTGCTCGTGGGCATCCTGACCTTCATACAGTTCCTGGCTGCCCGGGAGCGCCGCACATGAGCAACCCCCTAGCCCTTGTCGGCCGCGCCGCCACCTATCTGCTGCTAATCTTTGCCGCCTTCCTGTCGGTCTTTCCCTTCCTCTGGATGGCCATCGGCGCCACCAATACCTCGGCCGATGTCATCAAGGGCAAGGCCACGCCGGGCAGCGCGCTTTGGACCAATATGGTGACCTTCTTCACCTCGGTCGACATGCCGCGCATTCTGTTCAACTCGTTTTTCATTGCCGGCGTCGGCACGGCGCTGACGCTGCTGATCTCGTCGCTGGCAGGCTATGGCTTCGAGATGTTCCGCAGCCGTGTGCGCGAAAGGATTTTCGGCAGTCTCCTGCTGATGCTGTCCATTCCCTTTGCAGCCCTGATGGTGCCGCTCTTCATCATGATGGCGAACCTCAAGATGATTAACACCTTCCAGGCGATCATCCTGCCCGGCGTGGCGTCGATCTTCATCGTCTTCTATTTTCGTCAGGCTACCAAGGCGTTCCCGCACGAGCTGCGCGATGCCGCCCGCATCGACGGGCTTAAAGAGTGGCAGATCTTCCTCTACGTCTACATGCCGGTGATGCGCTCGACCTATGCGGCGGCGACGATCATCGTCTTCATGGCCAACTGGAACAATTATCTCTGGCCTCTGATCGTGCTCCAGACCAACGAGATGAAGACCCTGACCCTGGTGGTCGCCGGTCTCACCTCGGCCTATACGCCCGACTATGGCGTGGTCATGGTTGGTGCCATCTTCGCCACCCTTCCCACCCTGATCATTTTCTTCCTGCTCCAGCGTCGCTTCGTCGAAGGCATGCTGGGTGCCGTCAAATAGAGTATTCCATGCGTTCCCTCACTGATTTCAATTCCGGCTGGCTGTTCGAAGGCAAGGACAGCGTTCGCTTGCCGCATACGGCGGTGGAGCTGCCCTTCACCTATTTCGACGAGAAGGCCTATCAGCGCGTCTTCACCTATGAGAAGCGCTTTGCCGCCGACCCCGCCTGGCAGGGCAAGGACGTCTCGGTGGTCTTTGATGGCGCCATGGCCAATGCCAAGGTGAGGCTCAACGGCCAGGAGATCGTCGCCCACAAGGACGGCTACACGCCCTTCGAGGCCCGGCTGACCGGCAGGCTGAAGGACGGCGAAAACGTCCTCACCGTCACCATCGACGGCAGCGAGAACCCGGAAATACCGCCCTTTGGCGGCCAGATCGACTACCTCACCTATGCGGGCATCTATCGTGAAGCCTGGCTCCGGGTGACGGCGCCGGTCTTTGTCGGCAATGCCAAGGTGGAAACGCCGGACGCGCTGGCGGAGAAGAAGTCTGTTCGTGCTCGCATCGATCTCAGCAATCCGCAGAGCCTGCCGCTTTCGGGCACGCTCAAGGCCGTGCTCGTCGATGGCGCGGGCAAGACCATCGCCACGGCCGAAACGCCGGTAACGGGCGCGTCAGTATCCGTGGGCTTCGATGGCCTCACCGGCATCGCCCTTTGGGATATCGACAATCCCGCGCTCTACACGCTCGCCGTGACGATCGAGACCCCGGCCGGAAAGGACGAGGCAAGCTTCCGCTTCGGCTTCCGCACCGCCGAATTCACCCCGGAAGGTTTCAAGCTCAACGGCAAGGCGCTCAAACTCCGTGGCCTCAACCGCCACCAGTCCTTTCCCTATGTCGGCTATGCGCTGGGCAAGTCGGCGCAGGAGCGTGACGCGGAAATCCTCAAGCGCGAGCTCAAGCTCAACATGGTGCGCACCTCGCACTACCCGCAGAGCCACTATTTCCTCGACCGCTGCGACGAACTCGGGCTCCTCGTCTTCGAGGAAATCCCCGGCTGGCAGCATATCGGTGGCGCAGGCTGGCAGGACGAGAGCGTCGAAAACGTCCGCCGCATGATCACCCGCGACTGGAACCACCCCTCCATCGTCATCTGGGGCGTGCGCATCAACGAGAGCCAGGACAATCACGATTTCTATGTGCGCACCAACAAGCTCGCCCGCGAGCTGGACACGACCCGCTCCACCGGCGGCGTGCGCTACATCACCGACAGCGAGCTGCTCGAAGACGTCTACACCATGAACGACTTCATCCTCGGCAACGAGGAATGGGGCGGCAATCGGCCCCGCACGCCGCTGCGCCCGCAGCAGGAAGTGACCGGGCTCGACCGCGTCGTGCCCTACATGATCACCGAATATGGCGGGCACATGTACCCGACCAAGAGCTGGGACCAGGAACAGCGCCAGGCCGAGCATGTGCTGCGGCATCTCGAAGTCATGAACGCCGCCTATGGCGATCCGCAGATTGCCGGATGCATCGGCTGGTGCGCCTTCGACTACAACACCCACAAGGACTTCGGGTCGGGCGACCGCATTTGCCACCATGGCGTCATGGACATGTTCCGCGAACCCAAATTCGCCGCCTATGCCTATATCAGCCAGTGCGACCCGAGTGACGAAGTCATCCTCAAGCCGGTGACCTTCTGGGCCCGTGGCGAGCGCAATATCGGCGGCGTGCTGCCGCTGATCGTGCTTACCAATTGCGACGAGGTCGAGCTGACCTATGGCAAGAACAAGCCCAAGCGCTTCAAGCCGGATCGCGAGAAGTTCCCGCATCTGCCGCACGCTCCGGTCGTCATCAAGCGCGAACACCTGACCGACGAGGAACTGGGGCTCTGGGGCATGAGCTGGGAAGACGCCACCGTCACCGGCTTTATCGATGGCAAGGCGGTCAGCACTGTCAACTTCATCGCTGATCCGATTGCCCATACCCTCGAAGTCGTGCCCGACACGACCGAGCTCCATGCCGAGGGCGATACCGTCCGCGTCATGGTGCGGGCGCTCGATCAATCGGGCCGGAAGCTGCCCTTCTTCCCCGAGCCTGTGTCCATCGAAGTTTCGGGCGCCGCCGCGCGCCTCGGCCCGGGTCTCGTGCCGCTGCGCGCCGGCTCCACCGGCTTCTGGCTCCGTTCGACGGGCAAGGGCCCCATCACTGTCACCGTCACCAGCGACCGGCTTGGCCAAGCCATCGCAACGCTCACCGCTAGCTGAGGAACTGCCCCATGTCCGGTTTGAAGCTGACCAATGTGAAGAAGTCCTTCGGCTCGGTCGAGGTCATCAAGGGTGTCGATCTCGACATTGCCGACAAGGAATTCGTGGTCTTTGTCGGCCCCTCGGGCTGCGGCAAGTCCACATTGCTGCGCATGATTGCCGGGCTCGAGCAGATTTCCGGCGGCGATCTCACCATCGGCAATACGCGCATGAACGATGTCGACCCGTCCAAGCGCGGCATCGCCATGGTGTTCCAGACCTATGCGCTCTATCCGCATATGACCGTGCGCGAGAATATGGGCTTTGCGCTCAAATTCGCCGGTCATCCCAAGGCCGAGATCGAGGCGCGGGTGGCCGAGGCGGCGCGCATCCTCGAACTGGGGCCGCTGCTGGAGCGTCGCCCCGGCCAGCTCTCGGGCGGCCAGCGCCAGCGCGTCGCCATTGGCCGCGCCATCGTGCGGCATCCTGACGTGTTCCTGTTCGACGAACCGCTGTCCAACCTCGACGCGGAATTGCGCGTGCATATGCGCATCGAACTGGCGCGGCTCCACAAGGAGCTCAACACCACCATCATCTACGTGACCCACGACCAGGTCGAGGCCATGACCCTGGCCGACAAGATCGTGGTGCTGCGCGACGGGCGCATCGAGCAGGTGGGCACGCCTCTCGAACTTTACGACAATCCGGACAACATCTTCGTTGCCGGCTTCATCGGTTCGCCCAAGATGAATTTCTTGAAGGGGACGGCCGAGGCCGGCGGTATCCGTCTTGCCGACTTCCCGGGGCAGATTATTCCCTCGCCGGTGGCGCTGGCCAATGGCGCCGCGGTCACCGTGGGTATCCGCCCCGAGCACTTCCACGCCCAGGGCAGCGCGTCGCTGGATGTGACGGTGGAGATCATCGAGCATCTGGGCGGGGAAACCTATGCCTATGCCCGCGACATGGGCACCGAGCTTATCACCATCGCCACCGACAACAATCGCACGCTGGCAGCCGGCGATCGCTATGCCGCGAAGTTCGACCCGGCAACGCTCTTGATCTTCGACGAGGCCGGACGCCGCCTGCGCTAGCTGGGTTTGGTCGCCGGGCCTGGGCGATACGCCCCTCTCCTGCGGGGGGAGGGGCGCCACGCGCCCTCATGACGACAAACGATCCGCCCGGTCTCAGCCCTGCAGCAGCAGGCTGCTGTTCATGAAATAGCGCTCGAACAGCGGCGTCGTCGCCGCGCCAATGGCGCGTGCGTTGAAGCCGACGGTGCCCGCCTCAACCCGCGGTGCGATGAGCCCCCGCATGTCCTGGTTGACGAGATAGCGCCTGGTGCGCTCGACCAGTTCGACCTTGACCGCTTCGGGGAAGGCGCCATCGATCAGGATGGCCTCGAAATCGATGACGGCACAGACAGAAAGACTGGCGCGCGCCAGTTCCTGCGCCGTACGGCCGATCCACGGCTCCACGAATTTGGCGAACCGGGCCCAGTCCTGCGGCTGTTCCCAAAGCTCGGCCGGGTCGTGGCCGTTTTCGGCGAGGCGTGCCTCCAGCAAATGGATTGACGCCGTATCGATCAATTGCTGGCTTTCGCCCTGCGGCCCGAAGCTGCGCAGCGACCCCAGCGCCCCGGCATTGCCCTGGTGGCCCTGATAGACCGAGTGATTGAGGACGATGCCGCCGCCCACAAAGGCGCCGATGAAGAAATAGGCGTAGTCGCGGAACTCCTTGCCGCGGCCATAGATGTGCTCGGCCTGGCAACCCGCCGTGGCATCGTTGACCACCGAGACGGGCAGGGCGGTGAACTTGCCCACCTCGGCCACGATGTCGACATCGCGCCAGGACGCGAACTGGTCCGCCGGCGCGCCGACCAGCTCGCTCCATTTCCAGAGCTCGAACGGCGTGCCCACGCCAATCCCGCAGATGCGCTCGCGCTCGGCTGGCGTGCAACGAGCGAGAATCTCCTCGAGGCCAGCCTTGAGGAAGGCGAAGATCGGCTCGGGCAGGGGGTATTGGTAGGTCATTTGCAGCTGGTGCCGCACTGTCCCGCGGAAGTCGGCGAGCAGCAGCACGGCACTGCGCCGCCCGATCTTGCAACCAAAGGACAGCACCCCGCCTTCGGCCAGGCTCATGGGGATCGAGGGCTTGCCAACCTTGCCCTTGACCGGCGCGCCGCGCGCCAGGAGCCCCTCGCTCTCCATCTCCCTAAGGATGATGGAAACCGTTTGCGGGGAGAGGTTTGCCAGGCGCGCCAGGTCGCTGCCGGCCATGGCGCCGTGGCGTTGCAGAAGCGTCAGGAGCAAACGCTCATTGTGGTCGCGAACCCCACTCTGGTTCACGCCGCGGCTGACGGTTCTGATGATCTGCTCTCCCATGGCGGGCACCATAGAGACAGGTTTTGGGAAGCGATAGGGGGTCCGAACGAATAAATAAATAAAATAGATTTATATATTGACGGCCCCGCCAAACCTCGCCACCATGAAGCGGTCAAGACAAGCAGGCCGGACGGCAGCGACAGGGGAGGAGCCTCCTCGCGCCGGGCCCGCCAGGGAGAGAAAATCGTGAAGAAGCTGCTTATCGGCACAGCACTGTGCCTTGCCGCCATGACCCCCGCCGCCATGGCGCAGGACGCCGTCAGCGCGTGCCTGATCACCAAGACCGACACCAATCCCTTCTTCGTCAAGATGAAGGAAGGCGCAGAAGCCAAGGCGGCCGAGTTGGGCGTGACGCTCAAGTCCTTCGCCGGCAAGGTGGACGGCGACCACGAAACCCAGGTTGCCGCCATCGAAACCTGCATTGCCGACGGCGCCAAGGGTATCCTGATCACCGCCTCGGACACTTCGGCCATCGTGCTGCCGCTGCAGCGCGCCCGTGACGCCGGCCTCGTGATCATCGCCCTCGACACGCCGCTCAACCCGATCGAAGCGGCTGACTCGACCTTTGCCACCGACAATTTCCTGGCCGGTGAACTGATCGGCAAGTGGGCCGCTGCCAAGCTGGGCGCGGAAGCTGCCAATGCCAAGATCGCCATGCTCAACCTGGGCATCAGCCAGCCCTCCGTGGACGTGCTGCGCAACCAGGGCTTCCTGCAGGGCTTCGGCATTGACCTCGGCGATCCCAGCATGTGGGGCGACGAAACCGACCCGCGCATCGTCGGTCACGACGTGACTTCGGGCAATGAGGAAGGCGGCCGCAAGGCCATGGAAAACCTCCTCACCACCGACCCGGAAATCAACGTCGTCTATACGATCAACGAACCCGCCGCTGCTGGTGCCTATGAAGCGCTCAAGTCCTTCGGCCGCGAGAATGACGTGTTGATCGTCTCGGTCGACGGCGGCTGCCCGGGCGTGGCCAACGTCAAGGACGGCGTCATCGGCGCCACCTCGCAGCAGTATCCGCTGCAGATGGCGGCGCTCGGCGTCGAGGCCATCAAGGCCTGGGCCGACAATGGCACCAAGCCCGAGCCGACCCCCGGCAAGGATTTCTTCGATACCGGGGTGAGCCTGGTCACTGACGAACCGGTCGAGGGCGTTGAATCCATCGACACCACCGAAGGCGAAGCTCTCTGCTGGGGCTGAGGCCCATACTAATCTATAATTGAGATCAGGGGCGGGCTGGTCCCGTCCCTGATCCCGATGGGAACCGGGGAGGAAACCCATGTCGAACCAGACCGAGGCCGAAGCGGGCCTCGTCAAGCGCGTCGAGGCTGTCGCCAGTTTCGACCACGAGCACACGCTGCTTTCGCGCATCCAGCATGCGCTACATTCCAATCCGGCGCTGGTGCCGCTCATCGTCCTGGTGATCAGCGTCGCCGTCTTCGGCGCGCTCCTGGGCACCAAGTTCTTCTCGTCCTTCGCACTGACGCTGATCCTGCAGCAGGTTGCGATCGTGGGCATCGTCGGTGCGGCGCAGTCGCTGGTCATCCTCACCGCCGGCATCGATCTCTCGGTCGGCGCCATCATGGTGTTGAGCTCGGTCATCATGGGCCAGTTCACCTTCCGGCTCGGCCTGCCGCCTGCGGTCGCCGTGGCCTGCGGCCTCGCGTTGGGCACCTTTATCGGCTTCATCAATGGCTGGCTCATCGCCCGCGTGAAACTGCCGCCCTTCATCGTCACGCTGGGCATCTGGCAGATCGCGCTGGCGTCCAACTTCCTCTATTCGGGCAACGAAACCATCCGCGCCCAGGAAATCGAGGCGACAGCACCGCTGCTGCAATTCTTCGGCCAGTCCTTCAACCTGGGCGGTGCGGTCTTCACCTATGGCGTGATCTTCTTCATCGCCATCGTCCTCGTCCTGGCCTATGTGCTGCGCCACACCGCCTGGGGCCGGCATGTCTATGCCGTTGGCGACGACCCCGATGCGGCTGAGCTTTCCGGCGTCAACACCAAGCGCGTCCTGATTTCCGTCTATGCCCTGTCCGGCCTCATCTGTGCCTTTGCCGGCTGGGTGCTGATCGGGCGCATCGGCTCGGTGTCGCCGACATCCGGCCAGTCGGCCAATATCGAGAGCATCACTGCCGTGGTGATCGGCGGTATTTCGCTCTTTGGCGGGCGCGGCTCGATCCTGGGCATGTTCTTCGGTGCCCTCATCGTCGGCGTCTTCTCGCTGGGCCTGCGGCTCCTCGGTGCGGATGCCCAGTGGACTTACCTGCTCATCGGCGCGCTCATCATCGGTGCCGTTGCCGTGGACCAGTGGATCAGAAAGGTCTCTGCCTGATGGAACCCATTCTTTCCGCCCGCGGGCTCAACAAGCGCTATGGCCGCGTGACGGCGCTCGACAATTGCGACTTCGACCTCATGCCCGGCGAAATCCTCGCCGTCATCGGCGACAACGGTGCCGGCAAGTCTTCGCTGATCAAGGCTTTGTCGGGCGCCATCCAGCCCGATAGCGGCGACATCTTCCTCGACGGGCAGAAGGTGCAGTTCGCTTCGCCCATCGCCGCTCGCCATGCCGGGGTCGAGACCGTCTACCAGACCCTCGCCATGTCGCCGGCCCTGTCGATCGCCGACAACATGTTCATGGGCCGCGAGATCCGCAAGCCCGGCTTCATGGGCAAGGTTTTGCGCCAGCTCGACCGGCCCACGATGGAACGCATTGCCCGCGATAAGCTCAGCGAACTGGGGCTGATGACCATCCAGAACATCAACCAGGCGGTGGAGACGCTTTCGGGCGGTCAGCGCCAGGGCGTGGCCGTGGCTCGCGCCGCAGCCTTCGGCTCCAAGGTGATCATTCTCGATGAACCGACGGCCGCCCTCGGCGTCAAGGAATCGCGCCGCGTGCTCGACCTCATCCAGGACGTGCGGGCGCGCGGCATCCCGATCATCCTCATCAGCCACAACATGCCGCATGTGTTCGAAGTGGCCAACCGCATCCATGTGCATCGACTGGGACGGCGGCTCTGCGTCATCGACCCCAAGGACTATACGATGTCCGATGCCGTTGCCTTCATGACCGGCGCCAAGGCGGCGCCGGGTGTCAGCGCCAACGCCGCCTGATCCTCTCCTCCGCCCGGTCCTGTCCCCCGCCGGGCCTTCCAGAGCTCCCATTCTGATTGAATCAGAATGGGAGCTCTGTCCCTTTGTTTTGTCGCGCTTTCGAACCGCAAAAGTGGTGTCCACTTTTGCTGAAAGCGCTCTATGCAAAGCCGGTGCTCCTCCCGAGCGCCGGCTTCAGCCGTTGAAGGGCTTGAAGTGCTTGGAGAGTTTCAGGGTCTGCGCCTGGTAGTTGGAGCCAAAGGCGCTGCCATAGAGCCGGTCCGGCTTCTCGGCCAGTTCCTCGTAGATCA
>CBFGPB010000007.1:0-24790 GCA_965650545.1 uncultured Devosia sp.
AGTGAGCCTAGGCAAGCGGCCCCAGTTCCGGGCGCTTGGCGCGCCGGTCAGGGAAGAGCGGCACGACATTGTCGGTGTAGCGGCGGGCCGGATGCGGTTCGGGTGAGCGCATGGGTGTGCGGTTGCGGCGCTCGGGACCGCGATAGCCGAAGCCCAGGGCACCCACGACGCTGCGATTGAGCAGGCGCGCCTGCACGCGCTGCAACAGGTGGCGCGGTGACATCGGCTTGACCACGACTTCATCGATGCCAGCGCTGATCGCCTGCTGGCGCATCGGCGGCGTGATGGAGCGCGTCAGCGCGATGACCGGCAGATCCCGCGACACGAAGCTGGGATCGAGGCGGATGGCTTCGACCATCTCATAGGCAGGCCGCCCTTCGCGGTCGAAATCCACCACCAGCATGTCGACCGGGGCGATCCGCATATAGGCGAAGAGTTCGGCCTCGCTGTTGAAGGGACGGACGCGCAGGCGCGAGTCGCCAGCCAGCACCATGGTCAACAGGGCGCTGAGGGCCTGATTGGCGGCCAATATGGCGATGGTCTTGCCTGGAATGGTCACGACTCCCCCGTCTTATCGTTAAGGCTTCGTTAACATGCCTCAACGGGGGAATGAAGGGTGCGGTTCCGGTTCTCAAGAGAGAAGACGAAGACGGTAAATGCTGGTGGAACTTCGCAAGGAACGCGCAACAAAAAACGGCGGGATCGCTCCCGCCGTTGCAACTTCGGAAGACCAGCCGATCAGGCGGTGGCTTCCTCGAACATCTTTTCCACGTGTTCCCAGTTCACGAGGTTGTCGAACCAAGCTTCGAGATACTTCGGGCGGGCATTGCGGTAGTCGATGTAGTAGGAGTGCTCCCACACGTCGACGCCCAGGATCGGCTTGCCGCCATAAACCAGCGGCGATTCGCCGTTGGCGGTCTTGGAAACCTCGAGCTTGCCATTCTTGACGGCGAGCCAAGCCCAGCCCGAACCGAACTGGGTGGTGCCGGCCTGGATGAAATCGGCGCGGAACTTGTCGAAACCGCCCAGGTCGCTGTCGATGGCAGCCTGGAGCTTGCCGGGCAGCTTGTTGCCGCCGCCATTGGGCTTCATCCAGTTCCAGAAGTGGACGTGGTTGTAGTGCTGGCCGGCATTGTTGAAGAGGCCGGCATTCTTGCCGAAGCTTTCCTTGACGATGTCCTCGAGCGGCAGGATTTCGAGGCCAGAGCCTTCCAGCAGCTTTTCGCCATTGGTGACATAGGCCTGATGATGCTTGTCGTGATGGTATTCAAGCGTTTCGGCCGACATGTAGGGGCCCAGCGCATCATAGGCATAGGGCAGGGGCGGCAGGGTGAACTTGGTGGACATGGTAGCCTCCGTTTCGGATCAGATTGACGCTGGGTGAACCGGCTATTCGCCGGCGGTTATAGGCTTTCGGGCAGTGCGCAACAATGTCGGGAAAGGAACTAACCGTCCAATCCGGCTGACTTTATTGCAAAGGC
This sequence comes from uncultured Devosia sp., assembly GCA_965650545.1. GTDB lineage: Bacteria > Pseudomonadota > Alphaproteobacteria > Rhizobiales > Devosiaceae > Devosia. Next base: position 1,482 of record CBFGPB010000007.1, read on the forward strand.
ATAGCACTGGGCGGTTTCCTTGAGACGGTCGAAGCGGCCGGACGCCCCGGCATGGCCGGCGCCCATATTGGTCTTGAGATACAATGGCGCGTCGCCGCTCTTGGTTGCCCTGAGCTTGGCCACCCACTTGGCGGGTTCCCAATAGGTGACGCGCGGATCGGTCAGCCCGGCCAGCGCGAAAATCGGCGGATAGGCCTGATCCGAGACGGCCTCATAGGGGGCATAGGCGGCGATGCGGTTGTAGTCGTCGGGCGAGGCGATGGGATTGCCCCATTCGGGCCATTCGGGCGGGGTGAGGGGAAGCGTGTCGTCGAGCATGGTGTTGAGCACATCCACGAACGGCACCTGGGCAATGACGCCGCCCCAGAGATCGGGACGGAGATTGGCAATGGCGCCCATCAGCATGCCACCGGCCGAGCCGCCCTGGGCGACGATCTTGCCCTTCTGCGTGTAGCCGCGCTCGATCAGCATTTCGGCGGCGGCGATGAAGTCGGTGAAGGTGTTGGTCTTGTACTCGCGACGGCCCTGCTTGTACCAGCGATAGCCTTTCTCCATGCCGCCACGGATATGGGCGATGGCATAGACGAAGCCGCGATCCACCAGCGACAGGACAGAGACCGAAAAGCTGGCGGGCATGGACATGCCATAGGCGCCATAGCCGTAGAGCAGGGTGGGGTTGGCGCCGTCGAGCGCAATGCCCTTGCGATAGAGCAGGGTGACGGGCACCTGCTCGCCATCCTTGGCGGTGGCAAAGAGGCGCCTTGTCTCATAGTCGGCCGGGTTGTGGCCCGAGGGCACTTCCTGGGTCTTGAGCAGGGTGCGCTTGCCGGTTTCGAGATCGAGATCGAACAGTTGCTGCGGCGTGGTGGGCGAGGAATAGGTGAGGCGGAAGACTGACGTGTCGAATTCGTAGCCGGTCGACATGCCGAGCGAATAGGCTTCCTCGGGGAAGGCGACGGTCTCCTCCTTGCCGGTCCTGAGGTCGCGGGCGACGATGCGCGGCAGGCCGTCCTCGCGCTCGAGACGCAGCATGTGGTTGGCCAGCAGCGCGACATCGAGGATCAGGACGCCCTCCCGATGAGGCACGAGATCAGTCCAGTTCGCCGCGTCTGGTGCGTCGGCCGAAACGGTGACGATCTTGTAGTCCTCGGCGCCATCGGCATTGGTGCGGATATAGAGCAGGCCGTCGCGCTCATCGATCTCGTATTCGCGGTCCACCAGACGCGGCGCGACCAGGCGCGGCTCGCCGCCCGTTTCGGCGTCGATCAGCCAGACTTCGCTGGTCTGGTGATCATGCGCGTCGATGATGATGAACTTGTTTGACAGCGTCTTGCCGACGCCGACAAAGAAGCCGGGATCCTTTTCCTCATAGATGATCGGGTCGCTGGCCTGGTCCGTGCCGAGATCGTGGCGGCGCACGCGGAACGGCCGGTGGTTGTCGTCATATTCGGTATAGTAGAGGGCGCGGCTGTCATTGGACCAGACATAGGAGCCGGCCGTGTCCTTGATGACTTCGCCGCTGTCCTTGCCGGTGGCGAGATCGCGCAGCACGATGTCGTAATATTCTGAACCGGCGCGGTCGGCGGCCCAGGCGAGGGTCTGGTGCGACGGGTCGTGGCTGGCGCCGGCAAAGCCGAAATAGCTGTCCCCGGCTTCGATATTGCAGTCGAGCAGGATCGATTCCTCGCCGCCTTCTCGGGGTCCGCGGACGATGAGGGGATACTGTTTCCCCTCCAGCATGCGGGTATTGTAGGCCCACGGACCATCGGGCGAGGCGACGCCACTATCGTCCTCTTTAATGCGGCCACGGATTTCCTTGTAGATGGTTTCCTGCAGGTCCGCCGTCGGCTTCTCAAACTCGGCCTCGTAATAGCTGTTCTCGGCTTCGAGATAGGCACGGATCTCGTTGTCCAGCGTCTCGGGCTTCTGCATCACCTCCTGCCAGTTGTCGGCGCGCAGCCAGGCATAGGGGTCCTCGCGGGTCACGTTGTGATGCGTATGACTGTGGGGGACGCGCTTGGCGACGGGCGGGGTGGCCTTGGACATGATCTCTCCGCGGGGAGGCGGCTCCCGGCCGCCAAAAGAAGGTGACAGAGGACATAGGCCGACCGACGCGGCTTTGCCAGCCCCGGAAATGGTTGAAAACGCATGCACCTATCGTCGCACACGGTCCGATTCCGCTTGTCGCGGGGGCCTCAATCGTTAAGGTCGCTCGCCATAATCGATACTGAATCGCTGATCGGCGAGAGAGGAGTGCAGCATTGGGGCCGACCCTTGATGCAGGCATAGGGCTAGTTGCCGTTGCGCCTTTCGTGGCTGCCATGCTGGCTCCATTCATCCATCGTTTTGCCGGCGCCCTTGCGGGCTGGATCCTGGCCATCGTGCCCGCCAGCATTTTCGTGTTCCTGCTCGGCTTTGCCGAGACAGTGACCGGCGGCGGAACAGTGGCCAGCTCGCTTCAATGGATTCCCGCCTATGGCATCAACCTGTCCTTCTTCGTGGATGGACTGAGCCTCATTTTCGCGCTCACCATTTCTGGCGTGGGCACGCTGATCATTCTTTATTCCGGCGCCTATCTTGCGGGCCACCACCACCAAGGCCGGTTCCTTGCCTTCATGCTCGCCTTCATGGGCGCCATGCTGGGCCTGGTCCTCGCCGACAGCCTGCTCGTGCTATTCCTCTTCTGGGAACTGACCTCGGTCACCTCCTTCCTGCTGATCGGTTTTGATCACACACGGCAGGCAGCCCGGCGCGGCGCCATCCAGGCGCTGGTCATCACCAATATTGGGGGCATGTTCCTGCTGGCCGGAGCTATCCTGGTGCAGCAATTGGCTGGGTCCTGGGACATGAGTGGTGTCCGCGAAATGGGCGAAGTCCTGCGCGGGAACGGCCTCTACCTGCTGGTGCTGATCTGTTTCCTCGGCGCAGCTTTTACCAAGTCAGCGCAGTTCCCGCTGCATTTCTGGTTGCCCAATGCCATGGAGGCGCCGACCCCGGTTTCGGCATTCCTGCATTCGGCCACCATGGTGCAGGCGGGCGTCTATCTGCTCGCGCGCATGACCCCGTCACTGGGCGGCACGGATGTTTGGACCGGTGTGCTGGTCACCTTCGGCGGCTTGACCCTCATCTGGGGGGCGCTGGGTGCGCTCAAGGAAACCGATCTCAAGCAAATCCTGGCCCAGACCACGATCGCCTCACTCGGCCTACTGGTCCTGCTGATTGGGCTTGGCAGCACTTATGCCATTGCGGGCATGGTGGTCTATTTCGTCGCCCACGCCTTCTACAAGGCAGGCCTGTTCATGGTGGCAGGGGCCATCGACCACGAGGCGGGGACGCGTGAAATAACCGCCCTGAGAGGGCTGGCCGACAAGATGCCGGTGACCTTCATCGGGGCCGCATTGGCGGCGCTTTCCATGGTGGGCCTGCCGCTGACAGTGGGCTATTTCGCCAAGGAAGAAATGTATCTGGGGCTGCTGGGCGGCGATTGGATCGCCTGGCTGGTATTGGCCGTGCTGGTCGCCGGCAATGCGATGCTGGCCGGCGTGGCCTTGCTGGTCATGATCCGGCCATTCCTCGGTGAGGCCGTGCCGACGCCAAAAACACCGCATGAGGCGCCCATTGCTATGCTGGCCGGGCCTATCCTGCTGGGCGCAGCCGGGATCGTGGCTGGCATTTTGCCCGATTGGCTCGGCCATGACGTGCTGGCACCGGGTGCCTCGGCCATACTGGGCCGTGAGGTGGAAAGTCATCTGACGCTGGCCCTCGACATCGCATCGCCGCTGTTCTGGCTTTCCGCGCTGACCTGGCTACTGGGCGTCGTGATCTATCGGCAAGCTGACCAGATCCGGACGGTGCTACGTCGCTTCTCCAATCGGCTGGGCTGGACGGCGGATACGGTTTTCGATGCCGTGATGTTTGGCCTCATCCGCTTCTCCGGCGGCGTGACGCGGTTCCTGCATCACGGCCAGCTCGAATTTTACCTGGTCATCGTCTTCGCCGCTATGGCCGCTGCCATGTTCGGGCCGATGTTGGCATGGGGTGGCTTTGACTGGATGGTGCCGGTAGCCGAGCTTGGCGATTGGAATCAGCGGCTGAGCCTGCCCTCGCTGGAAATCTATGAGTGGGGTATTTTCGGGCTCGCCGTGCTGGGCCTGATCGCCGTGCTGGTGGCCCAGTCGCGGCTCATCGCCATCCTGTCGCTGGGTGTACAGGGCACTGCCGTAGCCCTGATTTTCCTGCTGTTCGGCGCACCGGACCTGGCTTTCACGCAGTTCATGGTGGAAATCCTGTCCGTCGTGATCCTAACTTTCGTGATGACGCGTTTGAAACTCGACCAGCGCGATCACCGGCCCTTCGAGGACTGGGCGCGTGACGGTACCCTGGCGGCGGTTTGCGGACTGGGCGTGAGCCTGCTGCTCATGCTGGTGCTCACCGGCACGCTCGATACGCGCCTTTCGGATTTCTTCACCGCCACGAGCGTACCGATCGCCCACGGGCACAATATCGTCAACGTCATCCTGGTCGACTATCGCGGCTTCGATACCTTGGGTGAAATCGCCGTGGTGATGGGCGCGGGCATGGCCATCCTGGCGCTGCTCAGGCGGCAAAAAAGGCTCCCACCGGTGCCCGAGCCCAGCCAGCCCAGAGCGGCGCGCAAACCGCGGAAGGGCACGGCATGAATACGGTCATCTTCCGCACCCTGGCGCCGCTGATCGTCGCCACCATGCTGGTGTTCTCGGTCTATGTCTGCCTGCGGGGCCACAACGAACCCGGTGGCGGCTTTATCGGCGGGCTGATCGCCGCGGCCTCCATCGCTGTCTTCGGCATGGCCGCTGGCGTGCGCGCCGTGCGCCGAGCCCTGCATGTCGACCCGATGGCCATTGCCGGCTTCGGCGTGGTTCTGGCCGGCCTTTCAGGGCTCCTGAGCCTCTTCACAGGGTCGCCGTTCATGACCAGCATCTGGCTCTATGTCAGCTTGGGAAACAGCGAGATCCCGCTTTCCACCCCGATGTTCTTCGACATCGGGGTCTACTGCGTCGTCTTCGGCACGCTCTCGGCCATAGCGCTCTCACTCGAAAGCGACCGCGAGGAGGATCTGTAGATGGACTATGTGCTGGCGGCCCTGGTGGGCCTGTTCATCGCCATCGGCACCTACCTGCTGCTGTCGCGCTCGGTGATCCGAATGCTGATCGGCCTCACCATTTTCGGCAATGGCGTCAACCTGCTCATCTTCACCGCCGGGCGCGTCACCCAGGCGGTGGCGCCGATCGTGCCCGAAGGGCTCGAAGTGCCCGAGGGATCCATCGCCAACCCGCTGCCGCAGGCGCTGATCCTGACCGCCATCGTCATCGGCTTTTCCATGTTTGCTTTCCTGTTGGTGCTGGCCTTCCGCGCCTATCAGAGCCTGGATGCCGACAATACCGACACCATGCGGCTGGCCGAGCCCGAACGCTCGCCCAACCCACCGCTGAGCTACTGACCCATGGCCACACCCGCCCCCACGACCGAAACGCCCTTCGGCCTGCTTGAGGCCGTGACTCCGGCCGGTGACTGGGTGATCGTGCTGCCCATTGCCCTGGCCCTGATGGGTGCGGCCGGCCTTCTGATGTTCCGGCGGAGCAATGGCACGCCCCTGGTTGGTGCACTGGTCGTGGTCGCCGGCATCATGGCCTGCGAGATTGCGCTGCTTCTCGAGGTTATCGCACACGGCCCCGTCAGCATGACCATGGGCCGCTGGCTGCCGCCCTTCGGCATCAGCCTGACCGTGGACCTGTTCGGCGCCAGCTTCGCCCTCGCGGCCGCCATCGTGACCCTGGTCGTGCTGCTTTATGCCGAAATCGACCGCGCCGATGCGGACGGACGCGACGCGTTCCATTCCATGGTGCTGCTGCTCCTGGCAGGGGTGACCGGGGCTTTCCTCACGGGCGACCTCTTCAACCTCTATGTGTGGTTCGAGGTGATGCTGATCGCGTCCTTCGGGCTGATCGTCCAGGGCAACCGGCCGATGCAGCTCGATGGTGCGGTCAAGTATGGGTTCCTCAACTTCCTCGCCACCACCTTCTTCCTGCTCGCCCTTGGCCTGCTCTATGGCCTGCTCGGTACGCTCAACATGTCCGACATCATGCGCGTGGCGCCGTCGGCAAATCCGGCCGCCATGGCGGGAGTCGCGGCGCTGCTGATGCTCGCCTTCGGGATGAAGGCGGCGGCCTTCCCGGTCAATGCCTGGCTGCCGGCCTCCTATCACACACCGTCAGCCGCGGTTTCGGCCTTGTTTGCCGGGCTTCTCACCAAGGTCGGTGCTTATGCCCTGCTGCGCGCCCTGGTGGCGGTGCTGCCAGCCAGCCGAGACCTGCTGGAGCCCGCCCTGGCCATCATTGCCATTGCCACACTCGTCATCGCGCCGCTCGGCGCCATTGCAGAAACCAACCTGCGCCGGGCCATCGGCTTCGTCGTCATCGGCGGAATCGGTGCAGTCATGGCAGGGCTCGCCATGCCTTCGCTCACCGGCATTTCGGGGTCGGGGCTCTACATCTTTCACGCCATCCTCACCATGACGGCGCTCTACATGGTCGCCGGCTTGATCGAGAAGCGCACGGGGGTAGCCGACACACGGCAGATGGGCGGCCTCTATGCTGCAAGTGCCCCGATCTCGATCCTGTTCCTTGTTCTGGTATTGGCGGCGGCCGGTGTGCCGCCTTTCCTGGGCTTCTGGCCCAAGCTGCTGCTGCTGCAGGCGGGTCTCGCTGAGGGCGTCACCGACGCCTCGCCCACCTGGCGCGGCGTCGCCATGACGATCGCCCTGATAGTCAACGCGGTGCTCACCCTGATCGCGGGAACGCGGCTCTGGGCCCATGTCTTCTGGCGCCCCGGCCCGGAGGGTCCGGCCGGGGAGCATGCTCGGGCTTCGCTTGTGACCTTGGACCGCCGCGGCCGGGTCGGTTTCGGTGCGGCGGCCGTCCTGGTGGCGGGCATCGTGGTGGTCGGGCTCTGGCCCGGACCCCTCATGGAGATGATCAACGCTGGTGCCAATGACATTGCCGATCCATCCCGCTATGTCGCCGCCACCGGCCTGGCGGAGGAAGGGCTATGAGCACGGCATTTCTTGTCGTCATCCTGGCGCTGATCTGGGCGGGGATATCGGGCAATTTCACCGGTCTCAACCTGCTGTTCGGCGGGTTGATCGGCGCAGTGGCCGTGCTGGTGCTGCGCGAGGCCCTGGCGGGGCCGCGGTCGTCGCGCCGAATCCGGCGTGTGCTGTCGCTGGCGATCCTGTTTCTCTACGAACTCATGGCCAGCGCCGTGCGCGTCGCCCTCGTGGTGGTCCGGCCCGACATGTCCAAGGCGGTGCGCCCCGCCATCGTAGCTGTGCCACTTTCAGTCAAGTCCGAGGCGGAAATCACGCTGCTCGCCAATCTGATCACCCTGACGCCCGGTACGCTGAGCGTCGACGTTTCGGCTGACAAGTCAGTGCTCTATGTCCATGCCCTGTACATGGACGATCGCGATGCCATGATCGCCGATATTGCCAATGGCTTCGAAAAGAAGATCAGGGAGGTCTTCGAATGAGCCCGGAAACATTCATCGACTGGTCGACACTGATCTCTCTGGTCCTTCTGGGGCTGGCGCTGCTGGTTTCCTTGGTCCGCATTGTCCTGGGGCCCACATTGTCGGACCGTATCCTGGCGCTCGATTTGCTGACCGTGGTGGCCATGGGCTTCGTCGGTGCCATTGCGATACGCACTGGTCTATGGCTCTACCTCGATATTGCCATTGCGCTGGCGCTGCTGGGATTCCTCGCTACGGTGGCCCTCGCTCGCTACATCCTGTTGCGCGGGGCGCGGGGCGACACCGTGGCAGAGGGAGGTAACTGATGCTGGTGGGCCTCGAACTCTATCTCGGGGGCATCCTGCTCATTTTGGGCGCCGTGTTCACCCTGCTCGCCGCCATTGGGGTGGTGCGCCTCCCCGACCTCTATACGCGGATGCACGCGGCCTCCAAGGCCGGCGCCGTCGGAGGCGGTCTGATTCTGATCGCCGTCGCTGTGCTTTCGCAGGACGCGGCCGTTGCAATACGCGCTGTCGTCGGGGTGATCTTTCTCTTGTTGACCACGCCGGTCTCGGCTCATCTTCTTGCCAGAGCTAGTTATTTAACCGGATACAAGCCATGTAATGAAACGACGGTCGATGAATTGGCGTCTAACAAAGACCAAAATTCCGGTGCATGAGTCGCCCCGCGTTACATGGTGAGGCACAGTTACCGGTTGCGTAGACTATCGAAGGGTCATAATACATCTACATGGCCGAGGCGGCCCCTGTCGCGGCCCAATAAAAAACGGAAGGTTGAAAAATGAACGACGATACCGGCGCGTTCGCAACCGTGGAGTCCGATCTCATCGAGCTCAGCACGGAAATTGTGTCCGCCTATGTCAGTCACAATGCTGTCAGCCCGGGTGACCTGCCCAAGCTGATTGCCGAAGTGCATGCTGCCCTGCGCGCCCTGCAAAGCAACGAGGTACCGGCTCCAGTGGAGGAACTGAAGCCTGCTGTGCCTGTGCGCAAGTCCGTGGCCAACGACTACATCATCTGCCTTGAAGACGGTAAGAAGTTCAAGTCGCTCAAGCGCCATCTGCGGACGCATTACAATCTTTCGCCCGAGGAGTATCGCGAGAAGTGGGGCCTGCCGGCCGACTATCCGATGGTGGCGCCGAGCTATTCGGCTACCCGCTCCAAGCTGGCCAAGGACAATGGCCTCGGCCGCAAAGCCGATTGATCTGACCGTCATGGTCTGACTGCTGCAATGGCCGCCCTCGGGGCGGCCATTTGTGTTTTTCCCCAACCAATCCTCGGCGCGACGAGACTTATCCCCGCCGGCTGGCTTTCGAGAATAGATAGGAATATTATCCTATCTAGTCGGAGTGAGCCATGCAGATCGAGTTTCAAACCGCCCGCGAGCATCGCCCAGGGACCTTTGTCCAGCATCGGGACAGCGCCATCCGCGAGGTTGTCGAACTTGTGTCGAGGCACGCCAACGTTCCGAGTTCAGCAGTCTTTGGAGCATCTCGCGACGTTAGGCCGATCGCCAGGGCCCGACAGCTGGCCATGTATCTGGCCCATGTGATGCTCGGTGAAAGCCTCACCTCGGTCGGACTGGCATTTGGTCGAGATAGGACAACAGTCTCATACGCCTGCAACTTGATCGAAGACCTGCGCGATGACCCGCGCTTCGAAGCGGAAGTGAGCGCGCTGGAGCGAGAGTTGCAGCGGGACAAGGACTGAGCCGTGCCGGGAGCTACGTCGAAAATGGGCCCGGGCGACGACTTCCTCGAAAGCCATCATCGCGAGGCGGAAGCCCGTCTGGCCAGGCTTTTCGAACGGGCCAATCTGCGCCAACGCGTGACCATGAGCTATGACCCGGCCCGCATCGGCCGGGCGGCGGGGAATGCGCAGGGTGACATTGCTGACAGTGCCGCTGATGCGCGAAAGCGCCTGGCAGGCCTTGCAGGCCGAATGCCCCGGGAGTGCTGGGGCGCCCTGGTCGATGTCTGTCTCTATGACAAGGGCCTGCAGCAGATCGAGAGCGAGCGAGGCTGGCCGAGGCGCAGCGCCAAGCTGGTCCTGCGCATCGGGCTCGATCAGGCCGCCATGTTGCTCGGGATCACTAGCGAGGCGGTTGGCCCGGATTACTCGGGACAGCGGGCCTGGTTGCCGGAACGTCCGCCCATGTTCCCGGCACCCGAGAATTAACGATGCCTTCATTGGTAATGTTTGTCGGTCACTGAGAGGTGGTATTGGAGGATCAGTTTCGTACTGGTGCGACCATGTCCTCCAAAATTCTCGGCATTCAATCCCTTCGGGCCTGCGCCGCCATCCTGGTTCTGGCGTCGCATGCCTTGCTTTATCCGCTGGCCGAACAGTCCCTGGCATATGGGCGGCTGGGCTGGCTGGGCGTGATTCTGTTCTTCGTCGTGTCCGGTTTCATAATGGTGGCCGTGACCGGGGAGGGGGCATTCGAGGCCCGCAGTTTTCTGCGCCGGCGCGTGCTACGGGTCGTGCCGCTCTATTGGGCCTTCACGCTCGCCGCCGCGGTGATGGCGCTGGTCATGCCGCAGGTCTTCAAGACCACCGTATTCGACGGCGAGCAATTGCTACTCTCGCTGGCCTTCATTCCCTTCTACAATCCGGCGAGCCACGGCCTCCATCCGCTCTACAAGCTCGGCTGGACGCTCAACTACGAAATGTTCTTCTACGTGAGCTTCGCGCTGCTGGCCGTGCTGACGGCCCGCCGCCGCGTCTGGGTTCTGACGATCGCCTATCTCGGATTGACCCTGATCGGGCAAGTTCTTCACCCGCAAAACCCGATTCCGGCCTTCTATACGAGCTATATGCCGCTGGCCTTCGTGGCCGGCGCATGGTTGGGGTTGGCCCATATCGAAGGCCGGCTCGCCCGAATGCCGCGCATCCTGGTCAGTGCGCTCCTGTTCATCGGCCTGGCAGGGGTCATTGAAGGCTTTTGGCTCGATCGCGGGGTGGTAGAAGACGAAAGTGCCTTCCTTGGGTTCCTTGCCTTTGCCTGTGCCGTCGTCGCGCTATTCGTTGGTCTTGAGGCGCGACTGCCCAAATTGAAGCTGCTCGAGCAGTTGGGCGATGCATCCTATTCGATCTACCTGGTGCACATCTTTGCTGTCGGCGCCGTGGCAGGTGTCCTGTTGAAGCTTCTCAGTCCGGGAAATGAACTGCTGGTCGGCGGCGCGGTTGCCCTGGCAATCGCTGGGGGCCTCGTGCTTGGCTGGGTCCTCTATGCGCTGGTCGAACGGCCATTGATGCAGCGACTGCGCCGCTTCGCCTGACCGCCATAGGGTTTAGGCGAGTACAGCCCGCGCTTCGTTGCGAATGCGGTTGACCATGGCGACCAGGCCGTTGGACCGCTGCGTGGTCAGGTGCTCGCGAAGACCCAGCTCGTCAAAGAGAGCAATGGCATCGGTCTCCGCGATCTCGCTGGCCGGACGATCCGAGTAAAGGGCGAGCAGGACGGCAACCAAGCCCTGCACGATCATGGCATCGCTCTGGCCCCGAAAATGCAGTCCGGGCGCGCCATCGACCTGCGCCGGCTCGGCCACCAGCCAGACCTGCGACATGCAGCCATTGACCTTGTTGGCAGCGTTGCGCTCCGACTCGGACAGCTTGGGAAGCGCCTGCCCCAGTTCGATGAGATAGCGATAGCGATCCTCCCAGTCATCGAGGAAGGACAGGTTCTCGGCAATATCCTGGAAGGGCTTGGGCTGGGTCATGGGCTCTATCTAGGGGAACATGCGCGCCATTGCCAGAGCCGTGCCATTTTGAAGATCGCGAGACCGGCACGTACGAAAAGAAAGCCGCAGATGCGGGGCAGTGCATCTGCGGCAGGGGCCAGGGGTCTATGGAGTAGCGTCGCTTGGGGAAGTGACACGACCCCCGGGGTCTCTTGGCGGTGCCGGGGCAGGCACCTGTTATCCCGCGTGGTCCGGTCGAGGTCTGGGGAAAGGAACCACTTTGAGGACCGGCTGGGCATGCATGGCTGTGCCGGCCTGCGGGGAAGCCTGGAGTGCCGCGCTGGCAAGAGCCTTGCCGCCGTAGCACTGGATATCGCTGCATTCGATGGCCTCGATCTGGGCAGAGATGAACTGGCTGCCGCGGGCCATGGCATCGCGCGACAAGGTCGCGGCCGAATCGCTCACATCGGCACCGATGCCCGGTCGGATGACCAGGAAGGCGAGGGTGAGCCAGAATGCGGAGCGCAGCAGAAACATCATATCGGGTCCATCGCGGCGGGACCTTTTCCCGTCCGATGCACACAGGCTAGGCGCCCCGGATTAAGCGCGGCTGGGACAAGTCGATAAAATTTGAGACAAATGCCGATCCCGTTCGAAAGCAGCGCAACCCCTTGTTTACGCTAACTGCCAAAACCAGCCTTCGAAGCGCGGCAAAGGGCACCTGAGGAGCGCGCACTTAAGCTCGTCTTAGCGGTTGCGGGCCGAGGCTTGGAGCACCAAGACCCGGAGACCATCCGGGCGGCACGGCTCGGGGAAGGGCCGTTGTCCGGACCCAAGGCCCGGGCACAACAGGCGTCTATGAGTGAGTTATTTGTGCATGCGTAGCTTCAGGGTCTTCGGAGCCAGCAGAACAAGCGACCTCGTTTTGGGGGGCGCCGGCAATCGGCCGGAAATGCTGCGCCGCAAGACCGTCCTCAACAATGCCCATATCCTTCTTGCGGCGGCCGCGCTCTGCATGACGCCGGCGATCTATGCCCTCGTGACGGGGGCCCCGCTGCCATTCCTGTTGTCCGCGATTGTCCTGGCTGGCGGACTTGCCAGCCTCACCATGCAACGTCGGGGGCAGGTCGACCTTGCCGTGGCTGGCCAGGTGGCGACCCTGATGGCGACGGGGCTCGTCCTCACCCTGGCGGATCCGCAACTCGGAGACGCGGGCCTGGCGGTGGCGGTGATGGGCCCGGTTCTGGCCGCCCTGGTGGCCCGCACGGCCTTGCGGCGCCTGAGCTGGCTTGCGCTTCTGCCCATCGTCCTACTCGGCCTGGTTGCTTCGCTGCTCGGCCTGCCAGCCACTCCGGTGGCCGAACCCTGGCTGCTGTCCGGCTCTGCTGTCGGCTTTGTCATTGCATTCGCTGTCGTCGCCCATAGCGCCCATCGCATCAATGCTGCCTACGAGGTGCATGATAAGGCGCAGATCAGCGCCTATCGGCACCTGATAGAACATGTCCAGGATGCGGTGCTTCGCTTTTCGCCCGATGGCGAAGTGCTTTTGGCATCGCGCTCGTCGGAGCAGCTCTTTGGCTGCCCGCGCTACCAGATTGCCGGAGGCAAGCTCAGCGAACGCCTGCATGTCATGGACCGTCCGGCATTTCTGACCGCATTTGCCGATGTCGCCGAGGATGGCCGCAGCCGCACGATCGATCTGCGCATCCGCCAGGAAGACCCGCATGCGCGCTCAAACGTACCGCGTTTCGTCTGGGCCGAGGTGCAGCTCTCTCCCATCATCGAGGAGAGTGCGCCAGGCGCCCGCAACGAGGTGATTGCCCTGGTTCGCGACATCACCGCCCGCAAGGATGCCGAGGCGGCCATGGCCGAGGCTCGCCGCGTGGCGGAGGACGCGTCGAACGCCAAGTCCCGCTTCCTTGCCACCATCGGGCACGAGCTGCGGACGCCGCTCAACGCGGTGGTGGGCTTTTCGGAAATGATGTCGAGCGGCATTGGCGGCGACCTGTCGCCCACGCACAAGGAATATGCCGGCCTCATCCAGAAGAGCGGCAAGCACCTGCTCGAAGTGGTCGGCATGCTGCTCGACATGTCGCGCATCGAGGCGGGCAAATTCGAAATCCAGGCCGAGCCCATGGACCCGGCAAAGGTCGTGCCGGCCTGCCTTGCCATGGTCGAATCGCTCGCCCAGGAACGCAGCGTGCGGCTGGTTTCGGATATCGAGGCCGACCTGCCGCTGATGACGGCCGACGAACGGGTCTGCCGCCAGATCATGATCAACCTGCTCTCCAATGCCATCAAGTTCAGCCATGATGGCGGCGTCGTGACGGCCAGCGTCAGGCGCCAAGGTCAGTCGATCAACTTCTCGGTGCGCGACCGCGGCATCGGCATGGCGCCCGCTGCCATGGCGCGAATCGGCGAGCCCTTCTTCCAGGTGCAGGATGGTCTGAGCCGGAAATATGAGGGAACGGGCCTTGGTCTCTCCATAGTCAAAGGCCTGGTGGAGTTGCATGGCGGCACCTTGCGGGCCATGTCAGAAATCGGGGCGGGGACAACCATCACCGTTTTGCTGCCCATAAACGGTCCGGCAACCAAACCGGGTGAAACTGCCGACATTCTGCCACTCTTCTCCGAGCCCGCACCCGCAGCCTCCATTTCATGGCCAAACGAAAAAAGAAAAGCGCAATGACGGCTTCGACCCTCACCCAGCTGCCGCTGATGGCCGGCAGCGCCCTGCTCGGCACGCTAGGCCGCGCGGGGCTCTGGACCTTTTCGCGCTACATGCGTGCCCCCCTGGCATCGACAGGCCTCTTGGCCATGGTGACGATGACGGCGCTGGCCGGCAGCAATGCTCTGTTCTTCCAGACCGCGGAACATCCTTCGCCCTTCTTTGCGCCCGCTCGCACGGATGTCGCGCCTCTGCCGACGCCGGTCGTGGAGCGGCCCGTTCTTGAGACCGGTTCCGTCGAGGCGCAGCCTGCGAACTCGGCCGCTCCGGTCGCCAGCACCGAGACGACTGGCAGCGTGACCGCCGTTCCGGCTGTTACGCCGGCCCCCGTCGTGCCCGACACCCCGGTGGGCAATGCCCAGATGTTCGCCGTGCAGAAAAAACTCTACGAGCTGCAACTTTTTACCGGCACGGTGGACGGCTACTACGGCCCCAAGACCGCCGAGGCCATTCGCGCTTTCGAAGTACGCAACGGCATGACCCCAACCGGCGCCAACGATCCGGCCGTGTTTGAGATCATCCTCGGCTCCGATTCGGCCGGTCGCGCGACCACGCCCGTGGTGCAACCGCAGGCGGTGGCACCGACACCGGCGACGGCAGTCGAGGCCCAACCGGCTCAACAGGCCGTCGTCGCGGCGCCCCAGCCTGCGCCGACCCCGGCGCCGGCCGCTCAACAGCAGGATCAGCTCGTGGCGCGCCTGCCGGCATTGTCGCCGGCCGAACAGGTTTTCGACGACGTGGCTCAGTCCGCAGCCAATACCATCGATTCCATCATTGCCGGCCTCGATGGGGGTTCGCGCGGCACAGCACCCGCTGCCGTCAATCCGCCGACGCCCAGTGCAGCGCTGCCCATCCTCACCGCCCAAGCGCAGCCCCAGGCCATGCCGGCGCCGGTGCAGCCTGCCCCGGTTCAGCAGGTGCAGGAGCAGCCGCTGCAACTGGCCAGCGCCGCCCCGGTGGCGACGCCCGCCACCGTGCCGCCGGCGACGGACGCCGCGCTTGTCGCGCAGATACAGACCGGGCTTGCCAGCCTTGGATTCTTCCATGGACCCATCGATGGCCGGCCAGGACCGGAAACCGCGCGGGCTATCCGCGAGTTCGAGAATTTCCACCGCTACAAGATGACCGGACAGGTGCAGCCTGACCTGGTCGAGCTCCTGCTCAAGGCAGGCGCGACGATCTGACGTGGCCAGCCTGCGCAGCGACCTGTGGTGCATGGCCTTTGTCAGGCGCCACAACGACATGGGCGACATGTGCGTCGTGGTGCGGCGTGGCGACCCCATTGCCGGACAGGTGTTTATCGAGGTCGATCACCTCGATGGCACGCGCTCGCTCTATACGCCAGCGCCGGTGGTGAGCCGGGGCGATGAGGTAGGGCCCGTGTTCCAGCGCCGGTTTTCCCGCGTTGAACCGACAAAAGTCCGCGAACGCATCGAGCAGGAAATCGCCTTCGACCCGGACCTCTGGGTGCTCAGCATCGACCGGCGCGGCGACGATCTCGATATCGATCTGGTGCGGGAGCCGAAGGGCTAGCCCGCGCGGCGGACGCCGATCTTGGCCAAGGCCTCGATGGCCTGTTCGACCACTGGATTGTGGGCCGGCGACATGGCTGCGGTGCGCTTGCTCGGCTGCGTGAAGGGCTGATGCTGTGGCTTGCTGAGCTCGAGCAGGTTCACCTCGCCGCGCCAGGCGCTCATGAGATAGGCCATGGATTCGGACGAGACAGCCCCAAACAGGGTGGCGAAATCGGCCAGCGCCCGGGAGCGCTCACTGTCGTGGCTGGTGGCGTGGATCAGAACCTTGAGCCCGTCATAGGCCGTGGCGCCAAAGGCGCGCAGGATGACGAAGAGTGAGGCGCCGGTAACGTCATGAGCGATCTGGCCGCAGCGCACTTCATCAAGGCCGGTGATCTGGGCGAGAAGGCGCGTGACCTCAGGCCGGCGATTCTCGGAAAAAAGCTTCATCAGCGCCTTGGTCAGTTCGCCGCTAGCGACGGAAAGCTGCTCAATTGTGCGCGAGATCGGCGCAGCCGGCGTGGTGCGGTTGGCAAAGGCCTGGATGACCTTGACGCGATGGGCGTCGGAGAGGTCGAAAAAGGCGGGGGCCAGAAGCGCGGCGTCGAAATCTTCGCGGCGGCCGAGAGCCTCGGCAACAAGGTGGTCCATCTGCGCGGAGCGGGCCAGGGCACTGAGATAGGCGCCGCGCGGGGTGATATGGGCGTTGGCGGCAAGGGCCCGATAGACCTTGCGTGAATTCATCTGGAAGAGCTTGGCGAGGACCACATTCGAGAGATCGGCGCGGCTGGCCAGTGTGGCGCAGGCTGGCACGTCATAGCGCGCGATAATGTCGAGCATGGTCTGGTCGGAAAGATCGGCAGCGCCTTCGAGGAAGGGGATGAGGTCTTCCCCGATATTCTCGACGACCAGCCGTTCGAGCGCTGGCGACAGGAGTTCGGCGCGGCCCAGGATAGCTGCCCCCTTGGCGCGGGCCTGCGGGCCGGCAGTGGGAAAGAGCCGGGCGGCCAGCGCTTCGAATTGTTCCATTTCGGGAACCGTCGGCTTGCCGCGCCGCGTATAAGCGTCGCAGGCGGCGATGAGCAGGGTATTGGTGCGATCCACACCACCCGTTTCGATCAGCAGCTGAAAGGTCTCGTAGGGCTGAAATCCAAGCATTTCCGGCGGAACCATCGACTCGTTCTGCATCGAATTTGATGCGAGTTCGACTCTTGACGGCAATTCGTTAGCAGACTGTTAACCTTGACGATCTCTTAATGGATATCAGCGCGAGGGGCGTCGCGCCGGGACGAAGTTACTCAACTCGCTGCCCCCACTAGGGACGGGGGAGCGGCGCAATTGGAGGTTGGCTTGGGTAAGCTACTAAAGTTCGAAGGGCGGAAGGATTCCGCCAGCGCTGGAAGGCAAGTGTCCGGCGACGCCCAGATCCTGATTTTCACCGGGGTGCGTTATGAACGCGGGACGCCGCTGCCACCAAACAATCACACGCATACGGGGCGTAAGCGCAAGCGTGTCTAGGCGGCTCGGGCCGATAGGCCTGATTGCCGTCACGGTTCTGCTGGCCGGCTGCGTGGCGCGACCCGTGGGCGATTTCGGCCGGGCGCAACCGAGCGTGTTGCATGACACGGTCATGCCCTATGCCGGCAGGCTGATCGCCACCAATCGCAAGGAGCCGGTGTCCAACCTCAACCAGACCGACCAGGAACGCGAGATGCATGACCGCACCTGGCGCTTCCTGATCGCCGCCCATAGCCGCGACTGGCTGTTTGATTCATCGGTCGAGCTGCAACGCACCCGCATCGGCCGGGCGCGCGATTTCACTTACACCACCGAACGCTACTATACCTGGCTGCGCACGACGACTTACCAGTCCTCGACGACGCGCTACAACACGGTGGGCCGGCATATCCTGGCCGATCTCGACACCGTGCCCACAACGTTCCAGTCGATCTGCGCCGTCCTCGAAGTGGACCGGCAGCGGCGCGTGGCGCTGGCGGAACTTTCCGGCATCGAGCAGAGCGTCGCCGACAATGTCGCGGCGCGGCGCACCGAGAACCAGTGGCATATCGACTGGTTCGTCCGCGCCCTCACCTATCGCTATGACAGCTATGCCTATGCGCTCGACCACCTGCTGGTGGAAACGCCGCATGAGCAGTCCATGGGCGTGGACGAGAACCTGCGGCGCCTGCGGCCGTGGGTAGACCGGGCCAATCGCGGCGACTTCTGCGTGGATGGGGCAGTGGGCGGCCATGGCAGCGGTGTCACCATACCGTCGCGCTTCCAGACCATGGTGATCGACGACGAGGTTGTGGTACGCAAATAGGGCCTCTTGTCAGCAGGGTTCTATGAACGACCAGACGCCACCGCCTCATCCCACTTTTGCCGAGGCGCTGCGCGTCTGGGCCAAGATCGGTTTCCTGTCCTTCGGTGGGCCGGCCGGCCAGATTGCCCTGATGCACAGGGAACTGGTGGAGGAGCGGCGCTGGATTTCCGAGGCGCGGTTCCTGCACGCCCTCAACTACTGCATGCTGCTGCCCGGTCCCGAGGCGCAGCAACTGGCCACCTATGTGGGCTGGCTGCTGCATGGCTGGCGCGGCGGAGTGGCCGCGGGCGTGCTCTTCGTGCTGCCCGGCTTCTTCGTGATCCTGGCGCTGGCCACCAGCTATGCCCTGTTCCAGCAGCTCGATTGGGTCGCGAGCATCTTTTTCGGGTTGAAGGCCGCTGTGCTGGCCATCGTGGTCGAAGCGCTGCTCCGGGTGGCCCGACGGGCGCTCAAGAACAGCCTCTCCTATGGCCTCGCCATCATTGCCTTCCTGTCGCTCTTTGCATTCGGAGTGCCGTTTCCGCTGGTGGTGCTGGGGGCAGGGCTTGTGGGATACCTGGTGGCGAAACGCCGACCGGACCTATTCGCCAGTGGCGGTCACAAGGCCAGTGCCAAGGCGCCGCAGGGCCCGGCGGTAATCGACCAGAACGTGTCGGAAGTTGATCCAAGCTGGCGGCGCGCGCTGATGGTAGCGGGCATATGGGGCAGCCTGTGGGTCGCGCCACTCGTGCCCCTGGTCCTGCTCTGGGGCTGGGATACGGCCTTCGTCACCATCATGACCTTCTTCTCGCAGATGGCGGTTGTGACCTTCGGCGGCGCCTATGCCGTGCTCGCCTATGTGGCAAGCGAAGCCGTGGGCACTTATGGCTGGTTGCAACCGGGGGAAATGCTGGACGGGCTGGCGCTGGCCGAAACGACGCCGGGCCCGCTGGTGCTGGTGCTGAGCTTTGTCGGCTACCTGGCGGGCTTTCGTGATGCCTCGGGGCTGCCCTCTGTCTGGGGCGGGGTACTGGGCGCGACCCTCGCCACCTGGGTGACCTTCGTGCCCTGCTTCCTGTGGATCTTCCTTGGAGCCCCCTATATCGAGCGGCTGCGGTCCAACGTGGCCCTGGCTGGCGCCTTGGCGGCGATTACAGCGGCCGTGGTGGGCGTCATATTCAACCTTGCCCTGTGGTTTGGCCTGCATGTGCTGTTTCGCGAGGTCGGGCGCGTTCAGGCCGGGCCTCTGTTCATAGCCTGGCCGGACTGGGCGACCCTGGACTGGGCAGCAGTGGCGCTGACCGTCGTGGCGGCCCTGGTGCTCTTCGGCCTGCATTGGGGGGTGCTGCGCACCTTGGCCATTTGCGCCCTTGGCGGGCTGGTGCTGCAGGCGCTGCTTTAGCGCGCCTGGCGCCGCAGATAGAGCCAAGCCGCGTGGGCCACGAGCAGCCCGAAGAAGACAAGTCCGCCGGTCGACCAGGCGTAGCCCCGCGCATCGTCTCCCGCGGTGAAGGCCCGGATGCCGTTGAGCGCCCAGCTTGCCGGCGTCAGCCAGAGTACCGGGCGGTACCAGGCGTCCTCGGGGATGAAGAGGCCGACCGTCGCAATGGCAACGTAGAGATTGAGGATCTTGAACAGGCCCAGCGCCTGCACCTTGTCGCGCGATATGGCGGGGATGAGCAGGGTCACCCAGGACACGGCCAGCGACAGGGTGAGGATCGGCAGCAGCCACTGATGGAAGGGCAGGTCGATGGCGCGGGCCGAATAGATGAAGGCGAAAGCATAGACGAGCACGAAAGCCGTTGGCAGGGCGACTCTGGCCCAGAGCACGCCGATTGCTGAGGCAGGACTGACCAGCAGTGCCTGATTCACGCCGCTATCCATCTCGTCCACGATCAGCATGGCGAACAGATAGCCCATGCCGGGCATATAGGTGATCAGTAGCAGGAGCTGCGTATTGTGCCACCACTCGGGATAGAGCCCCATATGGCGCAGGGTTGAGGCGGCGGCCGCCAGCACAAGCATCATGACCACGACATTGACCATGATGCTATCGCGGGTGATCGAGACGATGTCGTGGCGGATGACGGCGAGGACGCGGTTCATGATGCGGCTCCTATTCCTCGACCCGGCTGAGTTCTGAGGTGTAGGTGCTGATCGTCCAGCGATAGAAGACGAGGACCATCAGCGCCATATAGGCGAAGGCATAGATGATGTCGGCGGCACTGACGGCCGACGGATCGGCCGCCCAGAGCATGGCTCGCAGCATGGCGTGGCCGGGATTGATGGCGAAGAGCAGCCATTGCCAGAACCCGGTGACCACGCCGAAATGGGACAGGAGGGGCAGGAAGAGCACCACGGTGATCGGCATGGCGCGGGCGATGAAGTGATTCATCGAATTGGCCCCGGCGACGATCAGGAAGCCGCCCAGGACGCCGATTGCTCCGGTAAAGACCAGCACCAGCGTGAAGCGCAGGATCATGTCGATTGACGGCACCCAGAAGGCCACGGCCACGAGGAACAGGCTGCCCACAATGGCCAGCAGGGTGAGGGTAATGACCTTGGCAAGGATATAGTCGCGGACCGGTGCGGGTGAGACAGACAGCGCCGAAAGGGTGTTCTGGCTGCGCTCCATCAGCACGATGGACCCCACAAAACTCGCCCCGACAATGGCCGGATCGAAGAACAGGACCAGCGTGAAGATGGTGGGTGGCGCGTCGGGCGGCAGCAGCTTGAGGAAAATGGCGAAGGCCAGAGTGGTCAGCACGGTGAACAGATAGATGTTCTCGCGCGCCTGCAACTGGATATCCCAGAGGACCAGTCTCTTGAGGGTGGCGGTCATTGCACGGCCACCGGTTCGGCCTGGTCCAAGCGATGGCCGGTGACATTGGTGAAGACCTTGTCGAGACTGGCCTCCTGGGAATGGATCCGCTCCACCGTGCCCGAGCGGAGCAGAGCCAGGAAGGCGGAGTCGTCGCCGAGCCCATCGAGTGGAAATTCAATGGTCTGAGCATCTGCCGTTCCAACGGCGACCATGCGGCGTCCATGGGCTGACTTGAGAGCCTGCGGCGTGTCGAGAGCGGCAAAGCGACCATCGACCATGAAGGAGATACGGTCGCAGAGCTGGTCTACATCATTCATGTTGTGCGTGGTGAGCACCACGGTCTTGCCGGCGCGGGCAAGGTCGGCGATCAGCGACTTGACGATGCCGGCATTGACCGGGTCGAGGCCTGCCGTGGGTTCATCGAGAAAGATCAGCTCCGGATCGTGCTGGATGGCGCGGACGAAGTTGAGGCGCATGCGCATGCCCTTGGAGAAGGTCTCGACCTTCTTGTCCGCATAGTCCTCGAGCCCGACCAGGGCCATCATCTCGCGCGGGTCGCGGCTGGGTCGGGCGTAGAGCGAAGCGAAGAAGCTCAGATTCTCCCGGGCGGTGAATTTGAGGTAGTGATTGGGCAGTTCGAAGCCGACGCCGATGCGCTCGAAATAGTCCGAGCCCCAGCTTTCCAGCGGCTTGCCCATGACTGAGACTCTGCCGCCGAAACTGCGCTGCTGGCGCGTGAGGACCTTCTGCGTCGTGCTCTTGCCGGCCCCGGAAGGGCCGAGCAGGCCGAAGATTTCGCCGCGCTGGACGGCAAAGCTGACACCATCGACGGCGGGGCGCGACTGGCCCTTATAGGCATAGGTGAGATCGGCGACCGAAATGATGTCGCCGTCCTTCGCGCTCGCGGCCATTGCGGGCTCCTTGACTTGATCGTCGGAGCGCAGCATAAACAGACCGACGGTCGGTTTGCAAGGAGAATTGAATTGGCGCGGACCTATCTCAGTGCCGATGCACGGCGGGAGCAGATCCTGGATTGCGCGCAGCGGCTGTTCTTCACCAAGGGGTTCGAGGCCACGACCGTGGCAGACCTGATGCTGGCCGCAGGCGTCTCGAAGGGCGGGTTCTACCACCACTTTGCGGCTAAGGATGACGTCTTGGAGGCGCTGAGCGCGCGCATGGCCGAGTTGACTGTGGGCATCATCGAGGAGGTGATCGCCCGGCCCGGGCTCTCGGCCTTCGAGCAGCTCGATCAATGCCTGCGCGCCCTGCGGCGCTTCAAGAGGGATCAGGCCGACGGCATTCTGGCCGCGTTCGAAACCCTGCTGCGGCCCGAGAACATCGCCCTCTACGAACGCATCAACCGGGCCAATATCAAGACTGTGCTGCCCCTGTTCGAGGCCATCATAGAGACGGGCCGGCAGGATGGCTGCTTCAACGTGCCGGATGCGCGGCTGGCCGCCGAGGCCATCCTGGGACTGGGCAGGATGTCCCATGACTTGGTCGCCAATGCCATCGCGGCCCGCGACACGGCCGATCGCGCAAAGGCAAATGCCGCGCTGGAACGGGGATTGAGCTTCCAGGGCATCATCATCGACCGCATTCTGGGCCTGCCCGACGGCAGCATCCAGTTCGTGGAGCCGGGGTTTGTCGATGCGCTGCTGCCGGTGGAGGCCTAGGCCAACGCAGCGACAGCCTTGAGCCGCTCCAATACCTTAGGGGCGAAGTCACCCAGCATGGCCACGTCCTGCCACTGGGCGGCATGGACTTCGTCGAGCTGCGCGACCAGAGGCAGGGCGGGGTCGGCAACGAAGAGATATTGCAGGTCGTGATGGATATGCTGCGGCTCGTTGCGGGAGGGCTTGCCCGGGACGTCATGGCTATCGATGACGAAGGGCAGGTCGGTGCCCGCGTGCCATGGATGCAGGGTGAGCCCGGACACGGCTGTTTCTTCTTCGGCCTCGCGGCGGGCAGAGAGGTGGAAGAAGGCGGATGGTTCGTAGTGACCGCCCGGCTGGAGCCAGCGGCCAATGGTGACATGGTCGATGAGCAGGGTTCGCCTGTGGTCCGGAGAGAGGATGACAGCGCTGGTGGTCAGGTGCCCCGGAAAGGTGGTGCGCTGGTCGAGGCGATGACCCTCCCGCATCTGCCAGCGCAGCAGCGAGAGGTGTTCACGCGGCGTGGCGACTTCGCCGAGGTAGCGGGCCACGGCGGCGGCGAGGGCGGCGTCGAAGGCGTCCGGGGTCATGGTCATATCTCGCTCACCCGGCGCCTCGCGGCCCGCAGCTGATCTCGGCCAGTTCCTCTTCGAAGCGGGTGCGCATGGCTTGGTGCGGGGCCGAGAGGCGGACCAGGGCGAAGAGCTTGTCGGTGCGCGATTCGACGACCAGAAGGCCTTCGGCAATGTCGATCTGCTGCTGGGCAAGGAGACGCGTCTGCGCGGCGTTGAAGACGCCCAGCTCGACGGTCTGGCCGATGCCGTCGCGATTGGTGGTCGAATAGGTGACGACCCCTGCTTCGTTGTAGAGCGCGATGGACCAGAAGGCGTCCGGCAGGACGCCGCTGAGATAGGCGGGGCCCTCGGAGAGATCGATCTGGCAGAGGCCATAGCTGAGCTCGGGATCGAGCTGCAGCGGATTGGGCTCACCCGGCGCGACGGGCGGCAGGACGACGACGCGGTTCTTCGCGTCGAAGGC
>CBFGPB010000008.1:0-24333 GCA_965650545.1 uncultured Devosia sp.
CCTTCTGGCGAGCCTTCTTCTCAGAGGGCTTCTCGTAGTAGTTGCGCAGCTTCATTTCGCGGAAGACGCCTTCGCGCTGCAGCTTCTTCTTCAGTGCGCGCAGCGCCTGGTCAACATTGTTATCGCGAACGACTACTTGCAAAGGTCAACCGCCCTTTCAAAGCTATGCAATCTGTGTGGATGGAAGCGATGTGGCCATAATAACCACCCCGCCGACCAGCTGAACCGGTCACCGTGGCGCGCTCTATAGCCCAACAAACCAAACCTGTCCACACTTGGTGCCAGGAAAAATGCAGGCATCTTGTGGGTTTTTGCAAGTTCCCCTACGCCTCATGCATCCAAACCGGAGCGCCAAATGTACCAACCCGTCGTCTTCCTGCCCGGCCTGATCTGCGACCAGCGGCTGTGGCGCGACGTCATCGACGGCCTTGCCGATCACATCGCCCCCATGGTCGCTGACCTGAGGCTCGACGAGTCGATTGCCGCCATGGCCGCCCGCACACTTGCCGTCGCCCCGCCGCGCTTTGCCTTGGCCGGCCTCTCCATGGGTGGCTATGTGGCGCTCGAAATCATGCGCCAGGCGCCCGAACGGGTGACGCATCTCGCTCTCTTCGACACCTCTGCCCGCGCCGACACGGAAGAACGCCGCGAAACCCGCCGCAAGGGCATCGAAATGATCGGCCAGGGCAAGTTCATTGGCGTCTCGCGTGGCCTCCTCGGCCAGCTCGTCGCGCCCCACCATCTGGGCACGCCACTGGCCGAAGAAGTCCAGGCCATGTCCGAGCGCGTCGGCCCGGATGTCTATATTCGCCAGCAGACCGCGATCATGGGCCGGATCGATTCGGTGCCGCGCCTCAAGGATATCCGCGTACCGACCCTCGTGGGCGTTGGCGTACTGGACAAGATGACCCCGGCGGAGCTGGCCGAGGAAATGGCGTCGCACATTCGGGATGCGGAACTGGTGCAGTTCCCCGATGCGGCACATCTGCCGACGATGGAAAATCCTGGCCCGGTGGTCGAGGCGATGAAGGCGTGGCTGGGGCGGTAACCCCCTCACCGACCCGGCCATGCCGGGCCACCTCTCCCCGATGGGGAGAGGAATTCGCGCCGAGCTCTCTTCTATTCTTCTCCCCATCGGGGAGAAGGTGGCGCGCAGCGCCGGATGAGGGGGAGGCTAGTTTGGCCCAGATCGAGTGATCCGATTAACATGCCCCATCTTGCGGCCCGGCCGCGCTTCAGCCTTGCCGTAAAGATGCGGCTGGGTATCGCCATCGAGCCCGTTGGGGACAATGTCGACCTCGTCGCCGACAAGGTTCTGCATCACCACATCGGCCATGCGCCTTGGGTCGCCCAGCGGCCAGCCGGCAATGGCGCGGATATGCTGCTCGAACTGGTCGGTCAGGCACACCGCCTCGGTCCAATGTCCGGAATTGTGTACCCGCGGCGCGATCTCGTTGACCAGGAGCGAGGGTCTTTCGCCGCCCACAACGAAGAACTCGACGCCCAGCACGCCCACATAATCGAGCGCCACGACGATGACCTTGGCCAGCATGGCGGCGTGCTTTTCGACGCCCGGCGGGACATTGGCGGGCACGGTCGAGGTATAAAGAATATGGTGGCGATGCACGTTTTCGGCGGCATCGAAAGCCCGCACCGTGCCATCGAGCCCGCGCGCCACGACCACCGAAATTTCCTTCTCGAAGGGCACGAAGCCTTCGAGCACCAGCGGATGCGGTTTCAGTTCATTGAAGGCCGCCTCGGCGTCACCGGGTTCGCGCAACACCCGCTGGCCCTTGCCGTCATAACCGAGGCGTGTGGTTTTGAGCACGGCCGGCAGGCCAAGTTCGGCCACGGCCTTGTTGAGGTCGTCGAGGCTATGAACAGCGCGATAGGGCGCCACCGGAATATTCTTGGAGGCGAGGAAGCCCTTTTCCAGCAGCCGATCCTGCGAAATGGCCAACGCATTGGCGCCGGGCCGCAGCGGCTTCAATCCAGACAGCACTTGGGCGGTCGCGGCCGGAACGTTCTCGAACTCATAGGTGACGACATCGACCTCGGCCGCGAAGGCTTTGAGGGCCTCGACATCGTCATAGGCGGCCACGGTCTTCAGGGGCGTCACGTCGAAGGCCGGGCTCTGCGGATCCGGGCAATAGATGTGGCTCTTGAGCCCAAGCTTTGCCGCAGCCAGCGCCAGCATGCGCCCCAATTGCCCCCCGCCCAGAATGCCGATGGTGGCGCCAGGGGCGAGGATGGTGGTTTCTTCGGTCAAAGGCACTACTCGAGGTCGGACGGAAACTGGGGCACGGACTGGGTCTGGCGGGCGCGGTGAGCCTCCAGGCGTTCGGCCAGGTCATCGTCGCTGAGGGCCAGCACGGATGCCGCCAGCAGCGCCGCATTGATGGCGCCGGGCTCGCCGATGGCCAGCGTGCCGACCGGAATGCCGCCGGGCATCTGCACGATGGAGTAGAGGCTGTCGAGGCCGTTGAGCGCCTTGGAACGCACCGGCACGCCGAAGACCGGCAGTGTGGTCATGGAGGCAATCATGCCGGGCAGATGCGCCGCCCCGCCGGCCCCGGCAATGATGACCTTGACGCCCTCGGCGCGGGCATTGGTGGCAAAGTCCACCATGCGCTCGGGCGTGCGATGCGCCGAAACGATGCGCGCCTCATATTCGACTTCGAGACTTTCGAGGGTTTCGGCGGCCAGCCGCATTGTGGGCCAGTCCGATTGGCTGCCCATGACAATGGCGACCGGTGGCTTGAGCATGGCGATTCCCCCGTGCCGCTCCGCAAAGCGCGCAATTAGCCCAAATCCTGCCACAACTCAAGGCGGCGGAACGCTCAGGCGATGATGTCGGGCAGAAGAATATTCTCGAGCTGGACGATACGGTCCTTGAGCGCCAGCTTGCGCTTCTTGAGCCGCTGGATGAGCATCCGGTCGGCCATCTGCGACTGGCTCAGCGTATGGATGGCAGCGTCCAAATCCGAGTGTTCCTGGCGTTTTGTCGCCAGTTCCAACCCCAGTTGGGCTTCCTGTTCCTTGCTCAGTTGCAGCATGGGTTACCAGCATCGATAGGCTTGGGTCACACCCTTGGTTAACCGATCACGGAGAGTTTTGCATCTGAATTTCAGGGGCCTCCGAAACGGCGTCGACAAAGCATGAAATATTTGTGACGATGCCTTTGTCCAACACGCTGAAAGGAGTTGTTATGACGACTGAAGGCCACATCGCGGCGCTGGAACGGCGCCATCAGGAACTGGATCGGATGATCCAGACCGAGTCCCAAAATCGGCTCTCCGACGACCTGATGGTGGCAGCGCTGAAGCGTAAGAAACTCGAAGTGAAGGACGAACTTTTCAAGCTCCAGGGCGCCACGCGGCAATAAGGCAGCAAACAGAAATCGTTGAGAACGCTCTGGGGGGTCACGGCATAAGCCGCGGCCCTCTTTCATTTTCACTACCTCGGTGCACCCAAAATTCTCTAGGCTTAACATCCTCTTAAGGAGCCGGCGGCATCGTCTTTCCCAAAACGGCACAGCTCGATTCGTGCCGGCAGACGAGACCTTGGGGTGAAGATGACGCGTGTTCTGGTGGTTGACGACGATCCGGTGCAACTGCGCTTGACCGCAGAAATTGCCAACCGGGCCGGCTTCAAGCCGATCACCGCCACCGGCGGCGAGCAGGCCCTCGCCATCCTGCGCGACGACCCGAAACTGGGCGCCATGATCCTCGACCTGGTCATGCCCGATCTCGATGGCATGGGCGTCATGGAGGCGATGCGCAAGGAAGGCCTCACCACCCCCGTCATCATCCAGACCGCCAATGCGTCGCTCGAAACCGTTATCTCGGCCATGCGCCAGGGTGCGGCGGATTACTTCGTCAAGCCCGTGGCGCCTGAGCGCCTCATCATTTCGCTGCGCAATGCCATGAAGCTCGATGCGCTCGAAGCCGCCATCCGCGCCGAGCATGCCCGCAAGGCCGGCACCTTCTCGCGCAAGGACATGATCGCATCGGCGCCCAGCATGGCGCGCGTGATCACCCTTTGCGCCAAGGCGGCCAAGAGCACCATTCCAGTGTTGATCGAAGGCGAGACAGGGGTCGGCAAGGAGCTGGTTGCCCGGATCATCCAGGGCACGGGAGAACGCGCCGGAAAACCCTTCGTCACCGTCAATTGCGGCGCGATCCCGCCCAATCTCGTCGAATCCGTGCTGTTCGGGCACAAGAAGGGGGCCTTTACCGGTGCTCATGCCGACCAGGCCGGCAAGTTTGCCGAGGCCCATGGTGGCACGCTCTTCCTCGATGAAGTGGGAGAATTGCCGCTCGACACCCAGGTCAAGCTGCTGCGCGCGCTGCAGGAAGGCGAGATCGAGCCGGTCGGCGCCACAAAACCCGAAAAGGTCAATGTGCGGCTGATCTCGGCGACCAACAGGCGCCTTCTGAACCTGGCCAAGTCCGGCGAGTTCCGCGAAGACCTTTTCTATCGCCTCAACGTCTTTCCGATCTATGTGCCGCCGCTGCGCGAGCGCCGCGAGGACATGGCGGCGCTTGTCGACCACTTCATCGCCCGCTTCGCCGCCGAGGCCGGCAAACGCGTGCTGGGCGCCTCTCCCGCCGTCATGAAGCTGCTCCAGGACTATGACTGGCCGGGCAATGTCCGCCAACTCGAGAACGCCGTCTATCGCGCCATCGTGCTCAGCGACGGCCCCTTCCTCGAAACTCAGGATTTTCCGCAGATCGTGGCGCAGTCATCGGGGCGCGAGGAGGCGCTGCGCCTGGTCGAGAAAGTCGCGACCCCCAGCGAACCCGTCCATATCGACGCAGCCGTGGCGCGGCCGCGCATCGAGCCGGAAACCCTGCCCGCACGCGACCGGTTCCTTGCCGAAAACGGGGAACTGCAGGCACTGGCCGAAATCGAGCGCGACGCCATTGCCTTTGCCATCGAGCATCATGGCGGGCGCATGTCGCGCGTCGCGCGGGCCCTCGGAATCGGGCGGTCGACGCTCTACCGCAAGCTGCACGAATATGGCCTTGCCGAAGGGCTCATCAACGACGCCGCCTGACCCGGCAAATGTGAACGGGAAACCCCTGCGTTAACCCTGTTCCTTACCCAACCATTAACGGATTAGCGCCAATTTGCGCCTCGAAACTAACCACGAGGCCATGATGAGACTCTCAGGTATTGCGCTGTCCGCCCTGGTGCTGGCTTGCCTTCCCGTGCAGGCCGCAGATCTCGGCTGGGGCGGCAACACATCCTCGCCCATCTATTCGCCGACCAGCGCCACGCAATGGACCGGCTTTTATGCCGGCATCAGCGGCGGCTATGGCTGGGGCACGACGGTCAACAGCCCGGCCCTGCCGGGCGGGGTCACCGACAACAACGCCTCCGGCTGGACCCTGGGCGGCCAGGCCGGCTACAACCTGGATCTGGGCGGTTTCGTGCTGGGTGGTGAAGCGGACCTGCAATGGGCCAATATCGGCTACCGTGAACCCATTGCCGGGGGCACGTTCGAGGCCAAGACCGACCTTTTCGGTACGCTGCGCGCCCGCGCCGGCGTGCCCGTTGGCCAAGTCATGCCCTATGCCACGTTCGGCCTTGCCTATGGCCGCGGCACCGCGCAGGAAACCACCGGCGTCATCACCTCGCAATCGGCCAACCATGTCGGCTGGACGGCCGGCGTCGGCCTCGAAGCGCAGGCCACCGCCAATCTCTCGTTCAAGGCCGAGTATCTCTATGTCGACCTCGGCTCCCAGGCCTATAACGGCCTGCCGACGGTGGGGAACCGCAACATCACCCAGCGCTTCTCGGTGATCCGCGCCGGCGTCAACTACAAGTTCTGACCGGGGCATGCGCGGCGCCCGTTCCAGCGGGCGTTGCAGCCTTGCCACAGCGCGATTTCACGAAGTTGCGAGCGATTGCTCCCGTTAAGGTTTGCAGAGTATTGAGAATCCCAGCGGCGGGCCTGGATGGGCCGGATTCGGCTTGTCCTGCGTCCTAGCGTTACGCCGTCAGGAGCAATGATGCACAAGGTTCTGGTCAGTCTGGTCGCCATTCTCGCCGCCGCCATCCCGGTGGCACCCGCCCTTGCCCAGCAGGTGGCGAGCGTCGAGGTCAGCCGGATCGTCATCGCCCCGCCCCAGACGGAACTGGCACGCACCATCAAGGCCGGCCTGTCGGCCGCCTATTACGGCGCCCGGCCGGATACGGCAGCCCATGCGGAAGCGCAGCGCCTCTACTTCCTTTATGGCGAGCGCCATTTCGAACCCATCTGGCTGACCGAGGACAGCGCCGGCAAGGTGGTCTTTTCGCCCGCCGCCGCCAAGATCATCACCCTGTTCGAAAATGCCGAGGCCGAAGGGCTCGACCCTTCCGACTACCTGACGCCATCCATCGCCCGGGACAAGCTCGCCGGCGACGGCATTGCCCTGGCAACGCTCGAAACCGCCTTCTCGGCGGCAACCATGCGCTATGCCAACCACCTGCATAACGGTCGCATCGATCCGCAGTCGATCAGCAGGCTGCTCGATATCACGCCCAAGCCCATCGACGAGGCGGCCCTGCTCGAGCAACTGGCCGGGAGCAACGATCCCGCCGCCATCCTCGCCAGGCTCGAGCCCAAGCATCCCGAATTCCTCGCTCTCAAGGCCGCGCTCGCCACCTTCGAGCAATCGAGCGCCGCCCGCCCGACCCCGATCGGCGATGGGCCTGTGCTGCGCCCGGGCAATTCAGACGCGCGCCTGCCTGCCATCCGCGCCCGGCTGGAACTGGCCGCGTCGACGTCGCAGCTCTATGACGAGCTGACGGTCGATGCGATCAAGGCCTTCCAGGAAGGCCAGGGGCTGGAAGTCGACGGCATCATCGGACCGGCTACGGTGGCTGCGCTCAATGGTGGCACGGCCACGCGGCGCGAGGACATCATCGCCAATATGGAGCGCTGGCGCTGGATGCCCTCCGACCTGGGCGACTTCCGCGTCTTCGTCAACATTCCCGAATTCCGCCTCTGGATCGAGCGCAACGGCCAGCCCGAATACACCACCCGCGTCGTCGTCGGCACCACCAAGAACCAGACGCCGATCTTCTCGGACAATATCCGCCATCTGGTGGTCAACCCCTACTGGAACGTCCCCTCCTCCATTCTGCGGGGCGAAATCGCCCCCGCCGTGCTGGCCAATCCGGGCTATACCGACAGCCACAACATGGACCTGCTCTACAATGGCTCGCCCATCAGCCCCTGGTCGGTGGACTGGAGCCAGGTTTCCTCGTCCAACTTCCCGTTCCGCGTCCGCCAGCGCCCCGGCGCCGGCAATGCCCTGGGGCAGATCAAGTTTCTCTTCCCCAACAAGCACGACGTCTATCTCCACGACACGCCGTCCAAGTCGCTGTTCTCGCGCTCCTATCGCGCTTTCAGCCATGGCTGCGTGCGCGTGCAGAACCCGATGGAATTTGCCGATGCGCTGATGGCCAACGAGCCCAATATCTCGCGCGCCTCGCTCGAGGCCATGTTCGGCCCCTCCGAGCGTTGGGTGAACCCGGAAAAGCAGATTCCGGTGCATCTGGCCTATTTCACCCTGCGCGTGGATGAAGACGGCACCATCCGCTCCTTTGGCGACGTCTATGGCCACCACGAAAAGCTGATCGCCGCCATGGGGCTCGATACGGAGCCCGAACCGGCCATCGTTGCCGAGGCCGAAACGGCGCCCGAAGAACTGTCGCCCTGATCGGCAGAGCGCTGACAAGGCAGGCGCGTTAAGGCGGCGTTTACATTTTCGCCTTGGTTGCGCCTGCTTTTGCCCTTAATAACAGTCCTGTGAGGGGCCGCAGGCCAGTTCACAACTGGTTAGCGTTAATCAATTCGTGCGATTTGGGCGCTAACGTCCACCATTATCTGACGAAACCACCGGGCAGAGTTTGGCGTGACGGTTATGGGGTTGATCAATTGGGGGCGCACCGCGCGGCTGCTGGCTGCTGCGGTTCTGGTCTTGTCCGCACTTCTGCCGGCGGCGCCCGCACAGGCGGCGTCCGAACGCGCGCTCTACCTCTATTACACCCATACACAGGAAACGGCGCGCATCGTCTTCAAGCGCAATGGGCAATATGTCCAGTCGGGCCTCAATGAGCTCAACCAGTTCCTGCGGGACTGGCGCCGCAACGAGCCCACCAGGATGGACCCGCGCCTCTTCGACTTGGTCTGGGAAGTCTATCAGGAGGTCGGGGCGACCCAGCCGATCCACATCGTCTCCGCCTATCGCTCCCCCGCCACCAATGCCATGCTGGCCTCCAAATCCTCGGGCGTTGCCGATAATTCCCAGCATATGCGCGGCACGGCCATGGATTTCTTCATCCCCGGCGTTCCGCTGACGCGCCTGCGCGCCGCCGCGATGAAGAAGCAGGTGGGCGGTGTCGGCTACTATCCGACGTCGGGCAGCCCGTTCGTGCATCTCGATACCGGCTCGGTCCGCGCCTGGCCGCGCATGACTCGCGCCCAGCTCCAGGAAATCTTCCCGGACGGCAAGACCATGCACTTGCCCACCGATGGCAAGCCGCTGTCGCAGCAGGGCTATCAGGTCGCCCTGGCCGAATGGAAACGCTGCCATGCCTATCCCTGCAACGGCTCCAGCTCCGGTACGGCCGTTGCCGATAGTGGGGGCGGCAGCGGCCGCACTCTCATGGATGTCCTGTTCGGCGGCAATGACCAACCCGCTGCCGGGGCCGCACCCGCGGCGCAGGTTCAGACCGCCGCGCTGACGCCGCAGCGCACCGGCCCGATTGCCCCGGTCATGCCCGTAGCGCGCCCGGCAGACCTTGGTGGCGCCGACATGCAGGTCGCTTCTCTGACCGACACCACAATTCCCTTCTCCACCACCGGCAGCGCACCGCTGACCGAGGGCGAACTGACCACGGTCGCCGTAGCCATGCCGGTGAGCATGCCGCCCGACCTGCGCGCCGAAAATGCCGTGACTGCCCTCGCGGCGTTGACGGCGCCGACCATGCCGACGCCGCGCGTCATCATGACCGATCCGCCCTCCGACATCCTCACCGCCTATGCTGCCGCGCCGACGCCGGAACCTGGTGCGCAGCGGGCATTGGAGATGATCATCCAGGGCAGCACCACGGCCAGCACCGGCACGCCGCCGAGCCCGGCTACGCGCCTGCCCATCCTGCCGCCGCTGACTGCCGCCACCGGCCTGCGCACGGCCTCGCTGGGCGGCGGAACCAATCCGCTGATGGGCCTGTTCGACAGCACGTTCGGCGCCACCGATGCCGTGGAGGCAACGCCGCTGGCCGAGGCCCTGGCCCAGCATGTCGCCGGCCGTCCCGGCCCCGATGCCATGCGCAAGCCCGATCTGGTGGCCCCCGACCTCGAACATGTGGCCGACATCTTCATCGACCCGGCTGCCCTGACATCCTCCCGCTATGCCGTGATCTTCGATCACGACGAGGCCGATTTTGACCCGACCCCGGAAATGGGCCGCCACGTCCTGGTCAAGGGCATTGGCGATGCCGATCCCGTGCCGGTCCACGATCGCTTCACCCTGTCGGCGCCGCTCGTCGTCGCCAGCAACTAGCACCGCACACCGCCCCGCAAAAGCCTGAATGGTCCGCGACAGCTGGTTCGCTTCCAGCAAAGTGGCTACGATTTTGCGTCTCGGAAGCGCGACTAGACAAAAGACCCTTCGCCGCATCGGGGCGCGCGCCATTGCCAAGCCCCGACCCGACGCCTAAACAGGGTTGAACAAGTCTTCCATGGGGATACGCTTGGCCGACAAGCCCGAAACGCCGCTGCTCGACACTGTCCACTCGCCTGCCGACCTGCGCGCTCTGCCGCGCGAAAGCCTCCGGCAGCTGGCCGATGAAGTGCGCGCCGAAATGATCGACGCCGTCTCGGTGACCGGCGGACATCTGGGCGCCGGCCTCGGCGTGGTCGAGTTGACCGTGGCGCTGCACGCCGTCTTCGATACCCCGCATGACCGCATCATCTGGGATGTCGGCCACCAGGCCTATCCGCACAAGATCCTGACCGGCCGCCGCGACCGCATGCGCACCCTGCGCCAGAAGGACGGCCTTTCCGGCTTCACCCGCCGCGCCGAAAGCGAATACGACCCCTTTGGCGCCGGTCATTCCTCGACGTCGATTTCCGCCGGCCTCGGCATGGCCGAAGCCAGCCGCCATCTCGAAACGCCGCGCAATGTGATTGCCGTCATCGGTGACGGCGCCATGTCGGCGGGCATGGCCTACGAGGCGATGAACAATGCCGGCGCCATGGACGCGCGGCTCATCGTCATCCTCAACGACAATGACATGTCCATTGCCCCGCCCACCGGCGCGCTGCGCACTTATCTGGCGCGACTGGTCTCAGGCCCGGTCTATCGCGGCACCCGCGAGGCGGCCAAGAACATCGTCCACAAGCTGCCGCCTTTCCTGCACGAACCGGCCCGCCGGACCGAGGAGTTTGCCCGCTCCTTCTTCACCGGCGGCACGCTGTTCGAGGAACTGGGCTTCTACTATGTCGGCCCCATCGACGGGCACAATCTCGACGACCTCCTGCCCATCCTCGAAAACGTGCGCGACTTCGGCGAAGGTCCGATCCTGATCCACGCCGTCACCAAGAAGGGCAAGGGTTATGCCCCGGCGGAAAACTCCGCCGACAAATATCACGGCGTCGCCAAGTTCAACGTCGTGACCGGCGCCCAGGCCAAGGCTCCGTCCAATGCCCCGTCCTATACCTCGGTCTTTGCCTCCTCGCTGATCCAGGAGGCCGAGGCCGATCCGCGCGTCGTCGCGGTCACCGCCGCCATGCCCTCGGGCACCGGCCTCGACAGGTTCGCCGAAATCTTCCCCACCCGCATCTACGACGTGGGCATTGCCGAGCAGCACGCCGTGACCTTTGCCGCCGGCATGGCCTGCGAAGGCATGAAGCCTTTCTGCGCCATCTATTCGACCTTCCTGCAGCGCGCCTATGACCAGGTGATCCACGACGTGGCCATCCAGTCCCTGCCGGTGCGCTTTGCCATTGACCGGGCCGGCTATGTCGGCGCCGACGGCCCCACTCATGCCGGCAATTACGACAATGCCTATCTCGGCGCCATTCCCGGCATCGTGCAGATGGCCGCCGCCGACGAAGCCGAGCTGCGCCACATGGTTGCGACCGCCGCCGCCTATGACAAAGGTCCGATCAGCTTCCGTTATCCGCGTGGCGACGGCCTCGGCGTCGATATGCCGGCGCGCGGCGAGATCCTCCCCATCGGCAAGGGCCGCGTGCTGCGCCAGGGCGCGACCATTGCCCTCCTCTCCTATGGCACGCGCCTGGGTGAAGTGCTGGCCGCCGCCGACAAGCTGGCGGCGCTGGGCCTTAATCCCACAATCGCCGATGCGCGTTTCATGAAGCCGCTCGACGAGGAGCTGATCGCCGCGCTGGCCCAATCCCACGACGTGCTCGTCACCACCGAAGAAGGCGGCCTTGGCGGCTTCGGCAGCCATGTGGCGACCTTCCTCGCCAGCAATGGCCTGCTCGACGGCAAGCTGCGCTTCCGCCCGCTGATGATCCCCGACACCTTTGTCGAGCACTCGACCCAGGCCGACATGTATGCCGCAGCCGGCCTAGACCGCGCCGGCATCGTCGCCACGGCGCTAACGGCGCTTGGCTATGATCAGGCTGCGATGCAGGCGGCTCTGGCCAAGGTCTGACCTCAACCATCGCTGCGCCGCCCTCGGGCTTGACCCGAGGGCCTCTGCCCGCACACGCCGCGCTTCCGGTGTTCGCGGTGAATGGTCCTCGGGTCAGGCCCGAGGACGGTCTCGGGCAAGGCAAACCTCTCCGTGCTCAAGCATAGTTCGTCGGCACACCCTTGGCCGCCTTCACCGTCTCCATTGAGATATAGGCCGACATGTCGAACAGCTCGATGCGGCTCACCAGCTGCTTGTAGACCACATCATAGTGCTCGACATCGGGCAGCACGATTTTCAGGATGTAGTCGAAATTGCCGGTCAGCCGGTGCACCTCGACGATCTCGGGGATGGCCGCGACAGCCGCGTGGAACTTCTCCAGCCAGCCGGCCGCATGGCTGCCGGTGCGGACGATGACGAAGACCGTGGTCGGCAACCCGATCTTGCGGCGGTCCAGTTCCACCAGCGTTCGGGCGACATAGCCCTCTTCCTTGAGTCGGGTAATGCGGCGCGAGCAGGCCGATGGCGACAGCGCCACGTCCTCGGCAATCTGGGTCACCGGCATGTCCGCATCCGCCTGCAGGAGGCTCAGAATCCTCCTATCACGATCATCCAGCACCACCGCCTCCGACATTGACGCACCCAAATTGCGTCATTTGAGTTCCATGTGCAACCAGAAGGCGCATCGACGTTGTCGATCAGCCATTTCTGCATCCAAAATGCTGCCGAAGCGCGTCACACTCGTGCCAACCTGGAGGGACGCAGGAATGAAGACGATCGGCCTCATCGGCGGCATGAGCTGGGAATCCACCGCCGTCTACTACCGGCATATCAATCAACAGGTGCGGCGCCTGCGCGGCGGCCTCGCCTCGGCCGACATCGCCCTGCGCTCGCTGGACTTCACCGAAGTCGTGGCATTGCAGAAGGCCGGGCGCTGGGACCTGGCCGGCGCCATGCTCGGCGAAGCGGGCGCAGGCCTCGCCAAGGCAGGCGCCGACTGCATCCTCATCTGCACCAATACCATGCATCTGGTCGCCGAACCCGTGGCCTCCATGATCGGCGTGCCGCTCATCGACATCATCACCGAGACCGCCGCTGCGCTGCGCACCGATGGCCGCAAGCGCCCGCTCCTGCTGGCCACGCGCTACACAATGGAACACGGCTTCTACACCGATCGCATGCGCGCCCTTGGCCTTGATGTCATGGTGCCGGATGCGGCCGGCAGGCAGCTCGTCCACGACGTGATCTTCAACGAGCTCTGCCAGGGCGAGGTGTGTGAGGCCTCGCGGGCCGCCTATCTCGCTATCATCGATCAGGCCAAAGAGGCTGGCGCCGATAGTGTCATCCTGGGCTGCACCGAGATCGGCCTTCTGCTCGATCCATCCGCCCTGCCCCTGCCCGGCTACGATTCCACCACCATCCATGCCGACGCGGCCATACGCTTCGCGCTCGACAGCAACCTGGTCCAGGCGGCCTGATCATGTGCCGGTTCCTTGCCTATTCCGGCCGGCCCATCTTTCTCGACAAGCTGCTGATCGAGCCGGATGCGTCGCTTGTCCGTCAGTCGCACGCCGCGCGCGAGGCCAAGACCGTCGTCAATGGCGATGGCTGTGGCGTGGGCTGGTACGGATCGCGGCCCGAGCCAGGCCTTTATCGCGGCATCCTGCCGGCCTGGTCCGACGCCAATCTCGCTTCGCTCTGCCATCAGGTGGAAGCCGGGCTGTTTCTGGCCCATGTCCGCTCCGCGACCTCGGGCGAAGTCACCATGGCCAATTGCCATCCCTTCGCCTCCGGGCGGCACCTGTTCATGCACAATGG
Organism: uncultured Devosia sp.; assembly: GCA_965650545.1. Lineage (GTDB taxonomy): Bacteria > Pseudomonadota > Alphaproteobacteria > Rhizobiales > Devosiaceae > Devosia. Next base: position 13,480 of record CBFGPB010000008.1, read on the forward strand.
GCAAATCGGCGGCTACGAAGCCATCCGCCGATCCGTCGAAGCGCTCGTCCCCGATGATCTCTATGCCGCGCGACGCGGCAATAGCGACAGCGAGGCCATGTTTCTCGCTGCCCTCGGCAACGGGCTCGGCCAGGATCCGGCCGGCGCTCTGGCCGCCATGCTGCGCACCTGCCTGCGCATCCAGCACGCCAATGGCATCACCCAGCCCCTGCGCTTCACCGCCATCCTGACCGATGGAGAAGCGTTGCATGCCTTCCGCTGGGCCAGCGACGACCGCCCGCCCTCGCTCTACTGGTGCGCGCTGGAAACCGGCATTGCCGTGGCATCCGAACCCTTCGGTGACGCAGGCGAGCAGTGGCGCCCCGTGCCGCCGGGCACCCATCTGCGCATCCGCGACGGGATGGTGGATTGTCAGGACTTTGCTGTACTTGCAGCGCTGGCCGCTTAACGGCCCGTCAATCTTTCAGGCGCTTGGCTGTATGCCAGACGCCAGCAGGACCAGGCATGACCATTTCCAGTCTATCCAACGCCGCATCCGGCATGTACCGGGCCAGCCATCAGCTGGAGCAGAGCGCCAGCCGCATTGCCCGCATTGGCGTCGAAGGCCATGACGTGGATGTGTCGGCCGAGATGGTCAACGTCATCCAGGCCAAGCACGATTTCAAGGCTTCCGCCAAAGTGGCGAGCGTGGCCAGCGACATGACGAAGGCCCTGCTCGATATTCTGGTTTAGGCGCACAGCGCCGACCGATCAGCGCTCCGGCGGCGCCTCGACCATGCCCAGAGCCGACATGTAGAGCTCGAGCAGGGCTTCCTGCTCCATCCGCTCATTGGCATCCTGCTTGCGGATGGTCACGATCTTGCGCAGGATCTTGGTGTCGAAGCCATTGCCCTTGGCCTCGGCATAGATTTCCTTGATATCGGCGGCAATGGCCGCCTTTTCTTCTTCCATGCGCTCGATGCGCTCGATGAAAGCACGCAGCTGGTCCTGCGCGACGCTGTCCTCAACGGCCATGGCTAACCTCAATCTGTGCCTCCGGGGGCGATGCGCCAGATCCGGAGGCAGGAAAACGAAACGGGAATTGTCCGGCCCCCATCAACCCCAAGCCCAATCCCGGTTCAACCCCTTTCTGGCCCAATCCACACCCTGCCATCCGGGGGTGGAAAACCCCCGATTGTCGCAGGAACGCCACTTTTCTGATCAGGGCGACAAACATGCCCGCAATTCCGTCAAATCGCGGCTTTAGCCATTGACCTCACCCCCGCCATACGATCAAAGAAGGGCACGTTTTCCGGTGATTTCCAGCGCAATGGTGACTTCCCTTCGTCTCGGCTCGACCCTGGTGCTCGCAGGCTTTGCGGGCTTCATGGCCATGGCGGCGACCACGCCCGCTCGGGCGGACCTGCGCGTTTGCAACGAGTCGGCCAACCTGATCTCGATTGCCCTGGGCTACAGGGCCGAGCGCGGCTGGATGAGCGAGGGCTGGTGGCAGGCCCCTCCGGGCGATTGCCGGGTGATCTTCCAGGGCGACCTGCAGCGCCGCTTCTACTATCTTTATGCCGTCGACGATGTCGGCGGGGGTGCCTGGGACGGCCAGGTCTTCATGTGCACCCGTGACGAAACCTTCACAATATTCGGGGTTGAGGATTGCCTCGCCCGGGGCTATGAGCGCACCGGGTTCTTTGAGATCGATACTCAGAACCGCTCCGACTGGACGCTGCAGCTCACTGAAAATGCGGGCACGCCCAGTGTCGTCGGTCCGGATCTGGGCGAAGATCTTGAGGATCCGGCCTTCCTGGTTGACCCCGACGCCCCCACAACGCCAGACAATACGGATACGCAATGAGACGGATCAGACGCGCGAAGATCCTCGCCACCCTCGGGCCTGCCAGCCACGAGGAGACCATGATCGAGGAACTGGCCAAGGCCGGCGCCGACGTCTTCCGCATCAATATGAGCCATGCCAGCCATGAGCTCCTGCACCAGACCGTCAAGCGCATCCGCGCCGTTGAAGCGCGCCTAAAGCACCCGATCGGCATCCTCGCCGACCTGCAGGGTCCCAAGCTGCGCGTCTGGAAGTTCACCGGTGGTTCGGTCAACCTCGTCGCGGGCCAGAAATTCGTGCTCGACAGCGACCAGAACGACACCGGCAATGCCGAGCGCGTCTACCTGCCGCATCCGGAAATCATCGAGAGCGTTTCGGTGGGCGACCGTCTCCTTCTGGACGATGGCAAGCTGCAGCTCAAGGCGACGAAAGTCGGAGGCGGCGTCATCGAGACCGAGGTGGTCTATGGCGGCAAGCTTTCCGACAAGAAGGGCGTCTCCCTGCCCGATACGCTCCTGCCCACCGGCGCCCTGACCGAGAAGGACCACGCGGACCTGCTCGAAGCCCTCAAGGCCGAGGTTGACTGGATCGCCCTCAGCTTCGTGCAGCGCCCCGAAGACATTATCGACGTGCGCAAGATCGTCCAGGGTCGCGCCGGCGTCATGGCCAAGATCGAAAAGCCGCAGGCCATCGAGCGGCTCGAAGAGATCGTCAAGCTCTCGGACGCCATCATGGTCGCCCGCGGCGACCTCGGCGTCGAGCTTCCGCTCGAACAGGTCCCCGGCCTGCAGAAGCGCATGATCCGCATGTGCCGCCGCTATGGCAAGCCGGTGGTCGTCGCGACCCAGATGCTCGAGAGCATGATCACCGCGCCGGTCCCCACCCGCGCCGAAGTCTCCGACGTGTCCATCGCCGTCTTCGAGGGCGCCGACGCCGTCATGCTCTCGGCAGAAAGCGCCTCGGGCCAGTATCCGGTCGAGGCCGTCGCCACCATGAACAAGGTGGCCGTGGCGGTCGAAAGCGACGCCAATTACCGCGCCATCATCAAGGCCGCGCAGACCGAGCCGGAGGCCACCGCCGCCGACGCCATCTCGGCCGCGACGCGCCAGGTTGCCGAAACGCTCGACCTGGCTGCCATCGTCACCTATACCGCCTCAGGCTCGACCGGTATCCGCGCCGCCCGCGAACGGCCGAGCAAGCCGATCATCGCCCTTTCGCCCAATCTGCGGACCATCCGCCGCCTGTCGGTGGTCTGGGGAATCCACTGCGTACAGACCGAGGATGCGGTGAACCTCGAGGACATGGTCGATCGCGCCTGCGTCATCGCCTATCAGGAAGGCTTTGCCCGCCCCGGCGACCGCATTGCCATCACGGCCGGCGTGCCGCTGGGTACGCCTGGCGCCACCAACATGCTGCGCATCGCCTTCGTCCGCCAGGACGGGGCCGGCTCGAGCTGAGGTGTTACCTCCTTGCACCATTGAGGAAGGCCCCGATCGCATCGGGGCCTTCTTTCTTTGAACGCGCTTGCAGCCTCGCCGCGCAAGGATCAGGATCGCGATCGGGGAACAGGGAGTGACGCCGATGCAGGACGCAGCGATCGAAAACCACCGGGCGGACAACCGCACCGCCCTCATGGGCCGCCGGGCCTTCATGCTTGGATCCGCGGCAGGCCTGGGCGCGCTGGCCCTTTCCGGCTGCACCACGATCAAGGCCCTGACCATGGCCGAGGCGGAACAGGTCTATGGGCCGCTCCCCGACGAGCGCTTCCCCATCGAGGCAGTCAACCTCAACAAGGTCGACCCCAAATACTGGCGTCGCACCGTGCGCTATGACAGCGCCGAGGCGCCCGGCACCATCATCGTCGATCCACGCAATCACTATGTCTATCGCATCGAGGGCGACAATGTCGCCACGCGCTATGGCGTCAGCGTCGGCCGCGCCGGCTTCCTCTGGAGCGGAGACGCCTATATCGGCCGCAAGGCCGAGTGGCCGGTCTGGACCCCGCCCAGGGAAATGATCGAGCGGCAACCCGAAGTCGCCCAATATGCCGGCGGCATGGCGCCCGGCCTCGACAATCCGCTGGGCGCCCGCACGCTCTATCTCTATCAGGATGGCGTCTATACGCTCTACACCCTCTATAGCACCCGCCAGCCCGAAACCATCGGCAACGGCATTTCTTCGGGATGCATCGGCCTGCTCACGCAGGACATGATGCATCTTTACGAGCGCACTCCGGTCAACACCAAGGTGATCGTGCTCAAGGCCTGACCAAAACGTCCACGGCGCCATCCCGGCACGCCGATCACGGGGCCCCGAACCATCGGGGCCTTTTTCCCGCAAAGCCCGGCCATGACCCCCAACCCACCTGCTCCGGAACTTCGCGCCACGGCCATCGGTCTTGTGGCGGTCCTGCTCTGGGCCTCCGTCGTGGGCATGATCAAGTCGGTGTCATTGAGCTTTGGCGCGACCGGCGGGGCCGCGCTGCTCTATACAATTGCCAGCCTTTTCCTTTTGATTTCACCCGGCCTGGGGCCGCTCGCCCAGTTTCCGCGCCGCTATCTGATCGTCGGCGGCCTGCTCTTCGTGAGCTACGAACTCTGTCTTGCGCTCTCGATCGGCTTTTCCACCAGCGCCCGGCAGGCCATCGAAGTGGGCATGGTCAACTATCTCTGGCCCAGTTTCACCCTGGTGGGCACCATCCTCTTCAATGGCCGAAAGGCGCGCCCCTGGCTGGCCGTCGGCCTGCTCATGGCCATGCTGGGCATTGCCTGGGTGCTGGGCGGCGACCAGGGTCTTTCCCTATCCGGCATGCTGGCCAATATGCGGCTCAATCCCCTGAGCTATGGCCTGGCCTTGGCCGGCGCCCTCATCTGGGCGGCCTATTGCGTGGTGACACCAAAAATGGCCGCAGGGCGCAATGGCGTGACCCTCTTTTTCATGCTCACCGCCACCGCGCTCTGGGTCAAGCTCGCCTTTACCCGCGACATCACCTGGGCCGTCGGACCTGTGGACGTCCTTGTGCTGATACTGGCTTCGGCCGCCATGGGCTTTGGCTATGCGGCCTGGAATGTGGGCATCCTGCGGGGCAATGCCACGCTCCTCGCCACGGCGTCCTATTTCACGCCCGTCCTGTCGGCCGCCTTTGCCGCCCTCGTGCTGCAATCGGCCCTGCCCCTGTCCTTCTGGCAGGGCACCGGCATGGTTTCGGCTGGCTCGCTGATCTGCTGGCTGGCCACACGCGCGCCGCCGACCCCTCAAAGACCCTCCGCATAGGCCTTGAGCACCTCGAGATCGGTTCGCAGCCATTCGCACTCGGAGGCGAATTGCGCATCGCTTTCCCCCGGCCGCTGCAGAATGGTGCAGCAGATCTCGCTCCCCTCCTCATTGGGGAAGAGCCGGATCCGGTAGTGTCGCGGCGCCTGGTCCGTCCAGCGCAATTCAAGATCGAGAATGCCGAAACCATTGGGCGGCGTGAAGGCGATCAGGACCGGCACGCCCTCATGGCTCGTGCGCCATTCATGCTCCGCCACTTGCTCCAGGGGCTGGGCGATGACCCCCTGGGTCCACAGATTGATGTTCCGCGGCTCGGATAGGAAAGCGTAGAGCTCCGCCCATGGCCGATTGATGGCCAGGCTGATGGTCCGGCTGTGCTGCATGCTTCAACTGGGATTTGCCCCGCCCGCCCTTCTGGCAGCCGACGCGCTGACGCTATGCCGGTTTCGACCGGCAGGCGCACACATAGCAGCCGTGACGCAGACCGCAAGTAATTGACGCCACAGAGAAATCCGGCTGGTTAACGTGCCTCGGACACGGTCATGCAGCCACTTTTTTGGGCATCGGCGTCCGGGCAAGACAAAGGGCCCACGCCGTCCGGCATGGGCCCTTTGTCACATTGGTCCTGGTGAAGGCTTAGCCCTGGCGGGCCTTGAAGCGCTTGTCCACCTTGTTGATGATGTAAACGCGGCCGCGACGGCGGACGAGCTTGTTCGCGCGGTGGCGAGTCATCAACGCCTTCAGCGAGTTGCGGATCTTCATCTCTCTAATCCTTGGTCAAACAAAATGGGCGCCCAGGCGCCCGAAAACTGGCCTCTTCATAAGGAAACTGACCCAGCCTGTCAACGCGCAATCACACCAGTTTTCCCCATTCAAGCAGCGTTAACGCGCGGGTGATCGGCAGGCCCTAAGCTGGGTCGGATCAGCGTCAGAATTGCAGTCCATGTCCAGCGAAACCCACAACAAACCCGGAGCCCTCGTCATCGACGCGCAGGCCAATATGGCGACGCTGGTGGCCGACATGCTGCGCACGCTGGGGCGCCGCGACATTCGCGAGGCCTATGATGGCGCGACGGCCCAGTTCGAGCTCCGCCGCCGGCCCTTCGAGATCATCATCCTGGACGATGGCATAGCCGGTCCTGACGCCGTGGACCTGGTGCGGCGCCTGCGCGCCGACCCGACCTCTCCCAACCGGCTGACCCCGGTGATCATGATGGCCGCCGCGCCCGACGCTGCCCGCATCGCCGCCGCCCGCGACGCCGGCGTCACCGAATTCCTGCGCAAGCCCTTCGCTGCGGCCCATCTCAAGTCCCGGTTGGACAGCATCGCCGGTAATCCGCGGCCCTTCATCGAGGCCGGGACTTATTCCGGCCCCGACCGGCGCCGCAAGGTCCAGGACATCGGCTCGGCCGACCGCCGCGGCATGAGTGACGGCAAGGACTGATCCGTCCGTAAGCCGCCCGGAAAACACAAAGTCCCCGACCAGTGGCCGGGGACTTTGTCTTGGGAGAGGTGTCGCGCCTCAGGCGGCCGCTTCGGCGGCCTCGCGACGAAGCCGCCGGCGCAGTTCGCGGCGCTTCATTTCTTCCTTGGGATCGGGCACCGGCACGGAAGCGATGAGCTTCTTGGTATAGTCGTGACGAGGCTCCATCACCACCTGCTCGCTGTCGCCGATCTCAACCACTTCGCCGAAATAGAGAACCATGATGCGCTGCGCGATATGGCGGACCACGGCGATGTCATGCGCGATGAACAGCAGCGAAACGCCGAACTCCTTCTGCAGGTCCATGAGCAGGTTGATCACCTGCGCCTGCACCGACACGTCCAGCGCCGACACCGCCTCGTCGCAGACGATGAGCTTGGGCCGCGTGATCAGCGCCCGGGCAATGCCGATACGCTGGCACTGGCCGCCTGAGAATTCGTGCGGATACTTGTTGATCATGGTGGGCGACAGGCCCACCTTTTCCATCATCTCGATGACGCGCGCCATGCGCTCGGTCTTCTTGATCTCCGGATAATGGATCAGCAGCGGCTCGGCGATGATGGCGCCAGCCGTCATGCGCGGATTAAGCGAGGCCAGGGGGTCCTGGAAGATCATCTGCACGTCCTTGCGCAGATCGGTGAGCTCGCCCGAACTCATCTTGAGGATATCCTTGCCCATCCACAGCGACTCGCCGGAAGTGGCATGGATCAGCCGAATGACGGCGCGCGACAGGGTCGACTTGCCACAGCCGCTCTCGCCCACGATGCCCAGCGTCTCGCCCTGCTTGAGGCTGAAGGAAACGTCCTTGACCGCATGCAGCACCTTGGTGCCGCCAAACAGCCCTCCTGCCGGAATCTGGAAATCGACTGAAAGGTTGCGAACCTCGAGAATGGTCTGCTTCTCGCTCATGCTTCGCCCCTTTCACGCATGAATTCGTAGGACACCGTGGAAAGCCGCTCGACCTTCTTGTCGAGCCGCGGCACCGCCGCCAGGAGACCCTGCGTATAGGGGTGCTCGGGACCGGCGAAGAGGTCCTCGGTCTTGCGATATTCCATCACCCGCCCGTCATACATGACCAGCGTGTCCTCGCAGGTCCCGGCCACGATCCCCAGGTCATGGGTGATCAGGATGATCGAGGTGCCGAAATCTTCCTGCAGGTCGACCAGGAGGTCGATGATGCCGGCCTGCACGGTCACGTCGAGGGCCGTGGTCGGCTCGTCGGCGATCAGCAGTTCCGGATTGCACAAGAGCGCCATGGCGATCATCACGCGCTGCCGCATCCCGCCCGAGAATTCGTGCGGATACATGTGCACGCGGTTCCTGGCGTCCGGGATGCGCACGGCGTCGAGAAAGCGCACGCTTTCCGCGAGCGCCGCGCTGTGGCTCATGCCCTTGTGCAATTCGAGCACTTCCGTCATCTGCCGCGAAATGCGCAGATAGGGATTGAGCGATGTCATCGGGTCCTGGAAGATGATCCCGATGCGCCGCGCGCGCAGCTTGTTGATCTCCCGGAGCGGCAGGTTGAGGATCTCCTTGCCGTCGAACATGACCGAACCCGAGGCCCGGCCGTTCTTGGGCAGCAATCCCAGGATGGCGAAGGCGCCCTGGGTCTTGCCCGAGCCGCTTTCGCCCACGATGGCCAGGGTCTTGCCCTTTTCCAGCGTGTAGCTGAGGTCTTTGACGGCGTGGATGACCCCGTCATTGGTGTCGAATTCGACCTTGAGATTCTTGACTTCCAGCAATGCCATTTTGGTCTTCCTATCGGTCCTTGGGGTCGAGCGCGTCACGCAGGCCGTCGCCGATATAGGTGAGGCAGAGCAGCAGGGTGACCAGCACCACGGCAGGCCCGATCAGCATCCAGGGCAGCGTTTCCGCCACCGGGGCACCGAAGGAGATCAGCGTGCCGAGCGAGGTCTGCGGCTCCTGCACACCCAGGCCAAGATAGGAGAGGAAGCTCTCCGTAAGGATGATTTCCGGAATGGTGAGCGTTGCGTAGATCACCACCGGCCCGGTGAGGTTGGGCACGATGTGGCGGAAGATGATGGTCCAGGGCTTGGCGCCGCTGGCCCGTGCCGCTTCCACGAATTCGCGCTCCTTGATCGAGAGCGTCTGCCCCCGCACGATGCGCGCCATGGTGAGCCATTCGAGGCAACCGATGCCGACGAACAGCAGGATCGGATTGCGCCCGAAGATCACCACCAGGATGATGACGAACAGGATATAGGGCAGCGCATACATGATATCGACGAAGCGCATCATGATCGCGTCGACCCGGCCACCGAAATAGCCGGCAATGGCGCCGTAGCAGACGCCGATGAACACCGAAACCATGGTGGCGACAAACGCCACCACCAGGCTCATCTGCGTGCCCTGCATGATGCGGGCCAGCATGTCGCGGCCGTTCTGGTCGGTGCCCGCATAGTGCCCGGCCTCGAAATTGGGCGGCTTGCGGATATTGGACCAGTCGATCTTGTCATAGGTCCAGGGCAGCAGATACGGGCCCACGAACGCAAACAGCACGATGAAGATCACGACGCCGATCGAGATGAGCGCCGCCTTGTTGCGCACGAGCCGGCGAAACGCGTCCTGGGTGAGCGAACGCCCCTTGGGCGCCTCGGCTTCCAGCTTGCGCGCATAGTCGGTGAGAATGGCGTCCTTGCCAGTCAGTCCCGCCATTATTTGTACCTCACCTTGGGGTCGAGCCAGGCATAGATGACGTCGACCAGGAGGTTCACCAGAAGGATGATGAACATGTAGAGAATGGTAGTGCCCAGCACGAGCCCGTAGTCACGGTTGAGGGCGGCGCTGATGAAGTACTTGCCGATGCCGGGCAGCGCGAAGATCTGCTCGACGACCAGCGACCCGGTCAGCAGGTAGCTGAGGCCGGGTCCGAGATAGGACACGACCGGCAGCAGCGCCGGCTTGATGGCGTGGCGCGCCAGGATCAGGCGCTGGCCCAGGCCCTTGGCCTTGGCCGTGCGGACATAATTGCTGCCCAGGACCTCGATCATCGAGCCGCGCATCAGCCGCGCCGTGCGCCCGGCATGGGGCAGGACCAGCACCAGGACGGGCAGGATGAGATGGGGGATCGACCCGTTCTGCCAGCCACCGGCCGGCACCCAGTCGAGATAAACGCCGAAGACCAGCTGCAGGATAGCAGCCATCAGGAAGTTGGGGACCACGAGGCCCACCATGACCAGCATGACCAGCACATAGTCGGGCAGCTTGTTCTGGTTCACCGCACTGATGGCACCGGCAATGAGGCCGACGATCGTGCCGATGATGAAAGCCGAGAAGCCCAGCATCAGCGTGAAGGGCAGGCCGATCCACAGCATCTGGGCGACGGTGAAGTCGTTGTAGACCATTGACGGGCCGAAATCGCCCTGCAGCAAGCGTCCCACATAGATGAAGTACTGCTGGATCAGTGGCAGGTCGAGATTGTAGTGCGCCCGCAGGTTGGCCAGCGTCGTGGGCGGGAGCGCGCGCTCACCGTCGAAGGGACCGCCGGGCGCAAGCCGCAGGATGAAGAAACAGGCTGTAACGGCAATCAGTGCGATCGGAATGGCCGATAGCACGCGCCGCGTCACATATCCAAACATGAGCCGGACCTTTCAGGTGTCCGCCGCGCCGTTGTTTCAGGCGCCATCGGGCGGACAAAAAAGCAGCGCCGCCCCTCCCAAGGGGCGACGCCGCGGGACGTTACGTGTTTACTCGGACTTGGTCAGCCAGCGCGTGCGGTGAATGTCCGACGCGTTGTTCACGAAGCCGGTCACCTTCGGCGAGACCACGTTCTGGGCAATGTACCAGTAGATCGGGAAGGCAGCGGTTTCGTCCATCGCGATCTTTTCGGCCTGGCCAAGCAGCGCGGCGCGGGCCACGAGGTCCTGCTCGGTCGTGGCCTGGTCCATCAGCGCGTCGAACTCTTCGTTCGAATAGCGGCCGTAGTTATTGCCCCAGTTCATCGTGCCTTCCTGCTCGATGCCGCTGCGCAGCAGGTCGAGCGTGTTGGACGGATCCGAGTAGTCGAGCAGCCAGCCGGCACGGCCGATCTCGAAGTCGCCGGCGCGCAGGCTGTCATAGTGCACGGCGGTTTCCGAGTTGAAGAGCTCGGTCTTCACACCGATCTGTTCCCACATGGCCGAGATCGCGACAGCGATGCGCTGGTGGTTGTCGTTGGTGTTGTACTTGAGCTGCACAGCGAGGGGGCTGGACGAAGTGTAGCCCAGGCCTTCCATGATCGCCTTGGCTTCCGCCACGCGCTCTTCATAGGAAA
>CBFGPB010000009.1:0-22600 GCA_965650545.1 uncultured Devosia sp.
CGCTCCGGGCGCGGGCCATCGAATGGGCGGCAACGCGCGGGGCGCGCTCGGGGCGCGTTGCCATCCAGCTTGTGCGCACACTGGCCGGCGAAGAAGGCAAGGCGGTGTAGGCAAAAGAGAAAGGCCGGAGCACCACTTCCGGCCTTTTTGATTCTGGAGGTTGGCGCAGGCTTAGCTGGCGAGCAGCGGGACGGGGTCGACCGGGGTGGCGCCCTTGCGCAGTTCGAAATGGAGCTGCGGGCGAGAAACCGAACCAGTCTGGCCCACCGTACCGAGCGCATCGCCGCGGTTGACCACGGCACCCTTGGCGACGCTCATGTCCTTGAGGTGGGCATAGGCCGAGACATAGCCATTGGGATGGCGAACGAGGATGAGGTTGCCGTAGCCCTCAACGCCCGAGCCAACATAGATGACCGTGCCATTCTCAGCGGCCTTGACCGTCGAGCCTTCCGGCACGTCGATATTGATGCCGGTGCCGCGGGAGGCGGCAAAGTCGGTGATGATGCGGCCCGAAACCGGCCAGCGGAACTTGTCATTGCCGGACGCGACCGGCTCAGCAGCCGGCACAGCAGCAACCTGGGTCGGCGCTGGTGCCGGGGTGACCTGAGCGGGGGCTACGGCAGGCGTCGTTGCGGCGGGAGCCGGGGCAGCGGCTGCCTGGACCACGTTCGGGGCGGCAAGGTTGGTGGGACGCGCAGCAGGAAGAACGGTAGCTGTGGCCTGCGGCGACGCGCTGGCCACCTGCACGCTGGCCGTATTGACGAGGTCCGAGCGACCCGGAATGGCGATCTTCTGGCCCACGACGATCCTGTCCGGGGAGCTCAGTCCATTGGCATGGACGATGGCCTGGGTGGTCACATCGTACTTGCGGGCAATGGTATAGAGCGACTCGCCGGCGGCGATGGTGTGCATGTAGGCGTTGGTGTTGGCGGCGGCCTGGACCGGAACGCTTGAATTGACCGGCAGGGCGGCGCTGGACGGAGTGCCCATGGCAACGGCAGCAGGAGCGGCCGGCAGAGGGGCAAGGGTTTGCTGAGCGGGCATGGCTTGCGTGGTTCCCATAGATGACGACGAACTCAATGCAGGAAGTGCCTGGGTCTGCACCGTGGAGGCCGTGGCCCCGATCGGTGAAGTCATTCCGGAGGCCTGGCCGAAGCCCGTGCCGACCGGCGCCGGAGGCAGCGTGTTGCCACCGGTCCAGGATGCGCCGACATTGGCCGGCGGCAAGAATTCCATGCTGGCGACCTGGACGCTCTGGGGCGCTCCAAGGCTTGGCGGCATGGGCTGATTGAGGGTTGTCGGGGCCGACTGCGCAACCGAGCCGGTGACGGTATTGTCGCTGAAACTGCGACTCCCGAGGCTCGAACAGCCGGACAATCCAACAGCGGCGATCATCAGGCCCGACAGGGCGATCGCACTTCTATGGGTCCGCGGAAAAACGCGATTACGCATCGGCTTACTCGTACGCAGGTACTCAACAACTGAGTTTGACGCTACGCCGGTAAGGTAAAGACGAGTTTAAAGCCGATGCGATTTGAGCGAAATCGTGCCGGCTGGATTCAGAGGTGGGTAAGGTTAAGACGAACCGGGCTCCACTCCTGGACCCCTCGGATGAACGCGTCCTGAACACATTCGGCTCAGCGCCCCTTGAGGGTGATGCCGCTCAAGCGCTTGAGCGCATCCTGATGGGTCTGCTGGAGGGCGAAGGGGGTCACGGTAATGGCATTGCCGCGACGCAGGACTTCGAAGTCAGCCTGCGGGTCGAGCGGCTTGGGCGTTTCGGGAATCGCCATAAAGAACTTGCCGACATTGTCGCTGGGATAGTGCCGGATGGGCGAACGCGAGAAGCGCTGATGCGGCACTGCGACAAGGCCCGTGACATCGGTCGCGGCGCAGAAGGGGAAATTGACGTTGTAGAAGACATCGTCGGCGCCATGAGCGGCCAGAAGCGCGGAAACCACTTCGGCGCCAAAGCGGCGTGCATTGGTCCAGTCGGGATTATGGCTGACTTCGTAGTCCATGGACTGGCTCATGGCGATTCCGATGGCGCCCTGCAACACGCCTTCGCGCGCGCCAGCGGCCGTGCCGGAGCAGTTGACGATGTCGCCCAGGTTCTGGCCAGCATTGACGCCAGAAAGCACGAGATCGGCCGGACGGTCGCCCAGGATATGGGTCATGCCGGTGACGACGCAATCGGCTGGGGAGCCGCCGGTGATGGCAAAGCGCCGGGGGCCGAGTTCTTCGAGCGCAAGCTCCCGCCCGAAGCTGAAGCGGTGCCCTGCCCCCGACTGGTTGCCGTCCGGCGCGACGATCCACACATCGTCCGAGATCGCCGAAGCGATCTCGGCCATGACCTTGATGCCCGGCGCATCGACGCCGTCATCATTGGTGATGAGGATGCGGAGGGTCATCCCCTGCCGCCGATGGAGGTGAGGCCGCCCATATAGGGCTTGAGCGCCTCGGGGATGAGCACGGAGCCATCTTCCTGCTGGTAGTTCTCCAGCACGGCGATGAGGCAACGGCCCACTGCAGTGCCAGAGCCGTTGAGCGTATGGACGTAGCGTGGCGCCTGCTTTTCGCCGGAAGGACGGTAGCGGGCCTCCATGCGGCGGGCCTGGAAATCGCCGCAGACCGAGACCGAGGAAATCTCGCGATAGGTGTCCTGGCCAGGCAGCCAGACCTCCATGTCATAGGTGCGGCGGGCGCCGAAGCCCATGTCGCCGGTGCAGAGCTTTACGACACGATAATGCAGGCCGAGCTTCTGGAGGACCGTCTCGGCGGCGACCAGCATGCGCTCGTGCTCGTTGTCGGACTCCTCGGGCGTGGTGATGGCGACCAGCTCGACCTTGTTGAACTGGTGTTGGCGCAGCATGCCGCGCGTATCGCGGCCAGCCGAACCGGCTTCGGAACGGAAGCATGGCGTCAGCGCGGTGTAGCGCAGCGGCAAGTCTTCCTCGGCGATGATGGATTCGCGGACGAAGTTCGTCATCGGCACTTCGGCTGTCGGGATCAGCGCGAGACGGCTCTCGCCGTGGGGTGTGAAGAACAGGTCCTCCTCGAATTTCGGCAGTTGGCCGGTGCCGAAGAGGGCGTCGTCGCGCACCAGAACCGGCGGCTGGACTTCGAGATAGCCGTGGTCGGTCGTGTGCAGATCGAGCATGAACTGGCCAAGGGCGCGTTCGAGACGTGCCAACTGGCCCTTGAGGACGACGAAGCGGCTGCCCGAGAGCTTGGCCGCGATTTCGAAATCCATGTTCTTTTCGGCAATGCCGATTTCGAAGTGTTCCTTGGGCGCGAAGCTGAAGCTCGGCTTGGGCGCGCGGACCTTTGCGGCTGTTTCCGGCGAGCCGTTAGGGCCGAAATATTCGACATTGCCGGCTTCGTCCTCGCCATAGGGCACGTCATCGAGCGCCATGTTGGGTATGGAAGCGAGAATGTCGCGCAGTTCCTTTTCGACGGCGCGTTCTTCGGCCTCGCCGGCGGGAATGACTTCCTTGAGGCGGGCAACTTCCGCCATCAGTTCGGCGGCCCTGGCCTCGTCCTTCTGGGCCTTGGCCTGACCGATTTGCTTGGAGAGCGCGTTGCGCTTTTCCTGCGCTTCATTGAGGCGGACGATGACAGCGCGGCGGCGTTCGTCGATGGCGATGAGATCGGCGGAGCGGACGGAGACATTCTTGCGCTGCGACATGGCTTTGTCGAAGGCTGCCGGATTGTCTCTGATCCACTTGATATCAAACATCGCGTTCTACGGGTCCCTGCCCGCCTCTCTTGGTGACCGGGCTTGTTTACGGAGGAGGCCATAGGGGCGCAAGGGGAAAGGCGCAGCCTGACCGCCAGTACAGCGCAGCGTTGGCCGCAACACCGTGCCGCCCTCGGACTTGATCCGAGGGCCTGTCAAAACTAGGCACGCGTTTGAAGTGGTCCTCGGGTCACGCCCGAGGACAGCATTGTGAGCGCTACAGCAATCAGGCCTTGTCGGCTTCTTCAGCGGCGAGGGCAGCCTTGCGGCGCTTTTCGACCATGCGGACTGAGAGGATGGCGAGCTCGTAGAGGCCATACATGGGAATGGCCAGACCGATCTGCGAAATCGGATCGGGCGGGGTGATGAAGGCCGCGACAGCGATGATGCCGACGATAGCGTAGCGGCGCCCCTTCTTGAGCTGCTCGACATTGATGAGGTCGATCTGCGCGAGCAGTGTCAGGACCACTGGCAGCTGGAAGCATATGCCGAAGGCCAGGATCAAGGTCATGGCGAGGCCGAGATATTCGGAGACCTTGGCCAGGAGCTTGATTTCCTCGGTCTGCATACCGGCAAAAAAACCAAGGGCCATGGGCAGGACGATGAAATAGACCATGGCCGCGCCGAGCACGAAGAAAACCGGCGTCGCGACCAGGTAAGGCACGAGGGCCTTGCGCTCGTGCTTGTAGAGGCCCGGAGCGACAAAGCCGTAAATCTGAGTCGCCAGATAGGGGAAGCCGAGGAAGATCGCGCCGAAGAAGGCCAGGTTAAGCTGGGTGAAAAAGAACTCCTGCGGGGCGGTATAGATCAGCTCCATCTCGCCCGGGTCGGTGTAGATCGAGCGATAGGGATTGAGCAGGATATCGAAAATCTGCCCGGCAAACAGGAAGCAGATGACAAGCAGGACGACGATGGCGATCGAGCTGTGAATGAGGCGCTTGCGCAGCTCGGTCAGATGCTCGATCAGCGGCGCTTCGCTGCCCGCCAGTTCATCTTCTGGATCTGCTTTCGATTTGTCTTCGATCTGCTGCGGCTTGATATCGGCCATTATTCGCTCTTTCCGGCCGTCTCAGCGGGCTTCTTGCGCGGTGCGCGAGGCTTGGCAGCCGGCTTTGATGCAGCTTCGTCAGCAGGCTTGGCAGCCGTGGGCGTGGCGGGCTTGCGCACGGCCCTCGCCGCCGGCTTTGCGGACTCTGCCTTGGTGGGCTTGGCGGGCTTTGCCATCTCGGTCTTTGCCGGCGCAGCCTTCGGCTTGGCTGCCTTGGGCTTTGCCGGGGCGGGCTTGGCCGCGGGGACAGCAGTCTTCGGCGTCGCCCGCGCCGCCTTCACCGGTTCCGACTTGGCCGGTTCGGCCTTGGCAGCGTCGGCCTTGGGTGCATCGGCGGGTTTGAAGCCGTAGTCGGCGGCCAGTTCGTCATTGGACTTCTTGGCCGGTGCCATGCCCGCTTGTTGTTGGATAGCTTCGACCACGCTTTCGGTGTTGGGATCGGTCGGCTTGAGTGCGCCGGTGGGCTGCTCCTTGCCGTCCTTGCCGATGGCATTGAAATCCTTACGAATCTCGTCGGCCGTCTTCTTGAGGGGCGAGGTAATGGAGGTGCGCAGGTTGCGCACTTCATCAAGGCCGGTGGTCTTGTTGATCTCGCGCTGGAACTCGCGGCCCAGGCGCTGGACCTGACCGATCACCTTGCCGATGCGCCCCATGACCACGGGCAGGTCCTTGGGGCCGATGAAGATCAGCGCGACGACGCCGATCACCAGCATCTCTGTCCAGCCTAGGCCGAGCATGGATCTATTCTCCGAACGGCGGCAAGCCGCCCATAGTGGTGAGAGGAGTCAGGCCGCCTCAGGCGTCCTTGCTCTTGTCCACTTCGCGGGCCTCGACTTCCGAGGCCGACTGGATGCGCTCTGCCGGCTTGTCATCGTCCTTCATGCCCTTCTGAAAGGCTTTGATGCCGGAGGCGACTTCACCCATCATGCCGGAAATCTTCCCGCGGCCGAAGAGCAGGATGACGACAACGGCGACAACGAGGATGCCCCAGATAGACGGCGCGTGCATAGTATTCTCCCTAGACGTCCAGATACGCGTTACACGCGATAGATAGACCGAGAAATAGGTTTAATCGCGCCCAAACACAAGAACGTGTTCCCCGGGTGCGACTGCAAAGCTCAAGTTTCCTCATCGTCCGGATCGGGATCGCCCAGATCGGCGGGGTCGAGCGGGTCTTCGTCCTCGCGCAGGGCCCCGTCGAAAGGCAGGGGTATCTGCAGGTCCGGCGGCAGGCGGCCCGAGAGCAGGCCAGCGCCTTTCAATTCGTCGAGACCGGGCAGATCGGACAGCGATTCAAGGCCGAAATGGTCAAGGAAGGCGTCCGTGGTGCCATAGGTTACGGGACGCCCTGGGGTGCGCCGGCGACCACGCATTCTGACCCAGCCGGCCTCCATAAGGAGATCCAGCGTGCCCTTGCCGGTGGCCACGCCGCGCACTTCCTCGATTTCGGCGCGGGTTGCCGGCTGGTGATAGGCGATGATGGAGAGCGTTTCGAGGGCCGCCCGCGAGAGCGGACGCGTTTCATGCTCCTCGCGGCGCAGGAGGAAGCCGAGGTCCTCGGCGGTGCGGAAGGCCCAACCATCGCCGCGCCGGACCAGGTTGACGCCCCTGCCCTCATACTGGGCCTGGAGATGCAGCAGCAGGCCGTCGACATCGACGCCCTCGCCAAGGTAGGGCGCCATGTCGACCGTCCGCAACGGCGTGTCCGAAGCAAAGAGCAGCGCCTCGATAATGCGCAAGTGCCGACGCAGCACCTCGCCTTGAGCGTCGTCTTCATTCATCACGGCGTCTGTTTCCTGCGGCGCATGAAGAGCGGCCCGAAGGTCTCGGTCTGCCGAATATCGATTTCACCCTGCCGTACCAGCTCCAGGCTCGAGGCAAAGGTAGAGGCGCGCACGGTGGCCCGTTCCGATGGCTTGGCAAGGTAGTCGACCAGGTAAGCGTCGAGCGACACCCATTCCCGGCTCTCCCCAATCAGGCGCTGCAGCATGTCGCGCGCATCCTGCAGGGACCAGACGGTGCGCAGGCGCGGCGCATAGTCCGTGGCGATGCCGCGCTCCCTCTGGCTCGAATAGGCCTTGAGAAGATCATAGAGGCTGGCTTCCCATATGGAGCGGCGGGCGATCTCGATGGGTTCGGGCGCCCCGCGCGCATAGACCTGGAACCCGAGGCGCGGCCTGTTCATCAGGCGATTTGCTGCGGTGCGCATGGCTTCGAGGCGCTTCAAGCGGAATTGCAGCATGGCGGCCAACATTTCGCCGCTGGGTTCCTCGTCGCCGGGCGCCTGGGGCACCATGAGGCGGCTCTTGAGATAGGCGAGCCAGGCGGCCATCACGAGGTAGTCGGCGGCCACCTCGATGCGGCGCTCTCGGATCGTGTCGATGAAGGCGAGGTATTGCTCGGCCAGGGCAAGGACGGAAATGCCGGACAGGTCGACCTTCTGCCGCCGCGCCAGATCGAGCAGCAGGTCCAGCGGCCCCTCATAGCCACCGACATCGACGCGCAAGACCTCGTCCGCAGGGGGCGGCGCTGGCGTGTCGAACCAGTTGGTTTCTGCGCTGATCATGTTGCTGCCGGTGAAGTGCCCCTCATGGCCCATCCTTGGCCGCTGGCAGCGCCAGCGTCAAGCGAGGGCGCAAGCGGACTACAGCAGCAGACAGTCGCCACCGGCCGCCTTGACATTGGCGCAGATATTGGCAGCGGCGTCGCGCGAGGCGGCGGGCACCAATACTCGGTAGAAGATGCCGCGTTCCCCCAGGTCTACCTGGCGAATCTCGGGCGAGGCACCGCCGAAAAGCACTCCGTATCGCGTGTTGATGGCCTGCACCGTTTGCTGCGCCTCGGCTTCGCTGCGCTGGGAGGCGAGCTGGACATAGGCCGCAGCCGAACCGGATGTGGTCGTCGCAACGGCGGCCTGCTGGGCGGGCGCCGCGACTTCCGGAGCCGGGGTAACGGCCGCCACGGGGGCTGTCGCGGTTGCGGCGGCGATGGCGGATGCGGCAATCGCCGAGAAGTCCGCGGGGCGTTCCATGGGCACGGTGACGGTGCGGCCGGCCACTGGGGCGCCCGAAGCGTCCACAACTGCAATCGTGGAACCCGGTTCGGCAACCGGACCAGTCGCCGTTGCAGTCGGCGCAACCGCCACGGCGGCGTCCGCCTGAGCGCTGGCACCGGTCTCGGCAATGGCGCTGGCGATCAAATCGGGCGTGGATGTATCGGCGCCGGGCACTTCGGGCACATTGGGCCGATCGACCGGAAGTATTGCCGAGCCGGCGAGGCTATCATCGCCGCTCACGATGGTGCCGTCGGGACGGACGGTGACGGTGCGAACCTTGCGATTGACCAGTCCATCCTGGTTGGGATCGACGGTCGCGCCGGAGGTATCAGCCAGAACACCGGTGCTGGAGAGCGCCGTATTGGCCGCAACGACGGCCTCGGTATCAGCCTGGTCGCGCGAAACGATCTGCTCGTCGGCAGGGGCTTCGGCTCCAGAAATTTCGTCAAAGACGACCGATTGCTGGGCAGCGGCCGGGGTCTCGACGTCCGGCACTTCCTTGGTGGGCGCGGTGTCGGCCACGAGGAGCGGCGCGGGGCCGGTCGAACCGCCACCCTGGCCGAGTACCCAGTAGAGGCCAAATCCTGCGACCAAGAGCAATCCAACGGCCACGAGCGGGCCGGCGACGGCGCGATTAAGGCCGAATCCGGCGCGGCGGGGCGGAGGCAGAGTATCTGCTTCGTCGACGGCGATCCCTTCAGGTTCGGAGGCGCCGGCATTGACCCATTCCACATGCGCACCCGTGGCCGCTGCCGCAGCCAGAATGGCTTCGTCAACCGAACTGACTTCGACGGCCGGTTCCAGTCGCTTTGCTTGCGGGCTGGCTTCGGCCACCGGCTCGGGCGGCGGGGCCACCGGCGTGGCAAGGCTGCGAAGCGCCGGTGCCGGCGCTGCATTCGTCGCACTCATGCGCACGGCCGGTCCAACCAGACGCTCGATCTCATCCAGCGGGTCCAGGGGCTGGTCCTTCTGGAGCTGGGGCGGCGCGGCCTCGACCGGCGCGGCAGACTCGGGCGGCGGTGCAGCGATTGGCGCAGGAGAAGGCGCCGCAGGGCCCTGGGACGAACCGAGACCAAAGACGGGCGGGACTGCAAAACTGTCCGGGCCAGGCGTATGGAGGCCAGGCTCAGGAGCCGGTTTCGGGTCTTCCCGGGCCGGCAGATCGGTCCCCATATCGGCCGCCAGTTCAGCGGCAATGAGATCGGCCAGGCTGTCATGGTCGAGTGGCGCGACCGGCTCCTGCTCCGGCTCCCGCGGAGTGGCAGCCAAAGAGGCTGTCTGTGACACCGGCATCGGGGCTACGGGTTGCGAGACCGGCGCGGCAGCAGGCTCGACCGGCGCAGTTCGAACCGACGGCCCGAGGTCGAAATTAAACGCGAAGGGTTCGGCAACACCTGCAGGCGTCGGATCGCCACCGGGAATGCGGACCGGCGAGGACGGCGCCTTGACGGAGCCAAGACCGGCGGAGGTCGAAAAATCAAAGCGCGGCGCGGGGGCGACAGCGTGGTCGCCGGGTATGCGCACCGGAGCGGATGGCTCCTTGGCAGCGGGCTGATTGTCGCGCGCGTCGTCGGCCATCAGGCGCGCCAGTTCGGCAATGAGATCGTCCGGTGCGTCGGTTTGTGCGGCCATCGAATGCGGTTTCGCTGACGTCATTTTCGCAGCGCCCCTAGAATGCGGATAATCCTATCAAGGACTTGGCCGCGAGTGTTCACATCAATGCGCCCGAATTATGAAAGCTCCTCAGGCGCAGAGACCCCCAAAATGCCCAGACCGTTCCGAATGACCTGACGAACGGCGTCGACGAGTGCGAGTCGCGCAAGCGTCAACTTCGGATCGGAATGGTTAACAAATCGTAACTGCGGGTCATCCTTGCCCTTTGCCCAGAAGCCATGCAAGGCCCCCGCCAGCTCGTGCACATAGAAGGCAATGCGATGCGGTTCATGCGCGAGAGCGGCAGCGGCCACCGTGCGCGGCCAGGCGCCAAGCAGGCGGATCAGCTCAATGTCCGCGGCCGTGCCGAGCAGTTCGACCTCAGCAGCCGCGAGGGCGACCGGAGAAATATCAAGGCCGGGCATGTCGCGCTCCGCCGTGCGGAAGATCGAGCAGGCGCGGGCGTGGGCATACTGGACGTAGAAGACCGGGTTGTCCCGCGTCTGTTCCTTGACCAGGGCGAAATCGAAATCCATCGCGGCGTCATTGCGCCGAAACAATAGCATGAAGCGGGTGGCATCGGCCCCCACTTCCTCGACCACGTCGGCCAGCGTCACCAGATCGCCGGAACGCTTGGACATCTTGAACGGCTCGCCGTTCTTGAGCAGGCGCACAAGCTGGCAGATGCGCACGTCAATATCGGCTTCGCCATGAGACACGGCTTTCACGGCGGCGCTAAGACGCTTCACATAGCCGGAATGGTCGGCGCCCAGCACATTGACCATGTGCTTGAAGCCGCGCAGATACTTGTTGCGGTGATAGGCAATGTCGGCCGCGAAATAGGTGTAGGACCCGTCGGACTTGATCAGCGCCCGATCCGTGTCGTCGCCATAATCCTTGGCGCGGAACAAGGTCTGTTCGCGGTCTTCCCAATCCTCGGGCGTCTTGCCCTTGGGTGGGTCCAGCCGCCCCTCATAGACCATGCCCTCCTCGCGCAGCCAATCGAGCGTGGTCTGAATGTCCCCGCCCTGCCCATGCAGGGTGCGCTCGGAGAAGAACACGTCGTGGTGGATGTTAAGCTGGGCGAGGTCCGCCTTGATGAGTTCCATCATGGCGGCGAGCGCGGCCTCTCGCGCGATCAACACCGCTTCCTGTTCCGGCATTTCGAGCAGGGACCGGCCGTATTCGGCAGCCAGGGCCTTCCCAACGGGAATGAGGTAATCGCCCGGATAGAAGCCCGACGGGATCTCGATGATTTCGCCCAGAGCCTCGCGGTAGCGCAAGAGCGCCGATTGGCCGAGGATGACGGTCTGGCCGCCGGTGTCGTTGATGTAGTATTCGCGAGTCACGTCATAGCCGGACCAGGCCATGAGCGAGGCCAGCGCATCGCCGAAGACGGCGCCACGCGTATGGCCCACATGCATGGGACCGGTTGGATTGGCAGACACATATTCGACGTTGACCCGCTCGCCCTTGCCAAGGTCGGAACGGCCATAGTTCGCCCCCTGGGCGCCGACGGCCTTGAGCACCTGATGCCAGATGGCGTCGGAGAGGCGGAAATTGATGAAGCCCGGGCCGGCGACTTCGACCGAAGTCACATCAGGCGCGGACTTGAAGCGCTCGACCAATGCGGCGGCCACTTCACGCGGATTCTTGCCAAGGGGCTTGGCGACGACCATTGCCGCATTGGTGGAAAGGTCGCCATGGGCAGGATCGCGCGGAGGCTCCACCACGACGCGCGCAAGCAGCTCGGCATCGAGCGCGGGGTAGTCGGCACGCAGGGCCTCGGTGACCCGGGTGGTGAAAAGGGCGAAAATATCCATGACGAACCTATGGGATTGGTGGCGCCGGACTAACGGAAATCCGGGCGAGCGTCAAACAGGCGCTGGTATTCGTCGAGGGCATAGGGATCGGTCATGCCGGCAATGAAGTCTGCCACGATGCGAGCTCGCGCCGACCCGTCGACCGCCCTGCCCGCTTCGCCCCAGCGACCGGGCATGTCGGGATTGGTCATGTAGGCGCCAAAGAGCCGCTCCACCACGGCCTCGCTTTCGCGCACGGGCACCATGACGGTCTCGTGGCGGTAAACTCGGGTGAAGAGGAAGGATTTCAGCCCCTTTTCGGCCTCGGCCGCTTCGGCAGAAAAGGTAACGAGAGGCTGACCGGCGAGGCGCACGTCCTCGGGACTGCTGACGCCCGAAGCGGCGAGACGTGCAGCGCTGGTACTGATAACGTCCTCGACGGCTCCGGTGATCATCCGGCGCTGGACCTCATGTGCCTTGCGTTTGTCGGCTATTGCCGGATATCGCGCCTGGACCTCGGCTACGATGGGTCCTGCCATCGGCACGCCAACGAAATCGTCGAGAGTCACGAGGCCGGCCCTGAGGGCATCGTCGATGTCGTGGGCGTTATAGGCAATATCGTCGGCCACGGCAGCGACCTGTGCCTCGAGACTGGCGAATGTATCAAGGCGTAGATCGGCCGGGACGGGAATGACGTCGATGCCCGAGGGCAGACCTTCCTCGGCATACCGGCCAACGGGGCTGCCGCTGCGGTCGACGAGCGGGCCATTGTGCTTGAGGATTCCCTCCAGCGTTTCCCAGGTCAGATTGAGACCGTCATGCTCGGCATAGCGGTTTTCGAGCAGGGTCACGACCCGCAGGGCCTGGATGTTGTGATCGAACCCACCGTAGTGCGCCATGGCGCGATGCAGGGCCCGCTCGCCGGCATGGCCGAAGGGCGTGTGACCTAGATCGTGACTGAGGGCAACGGCTTCCGCCAGATCCTCGTCCAGGCGCAGAGCCCGGGCGATGGAGCGTGCGATTTGACTGACTTCCAGAGTGTGGGTTAGCCGGTTGCGAAAATGCCGGCCTTCATGGGCGAGAAACACCTGCGTCTTGTGCTGGAGACGCCGGAAGGCGGTGGAATGGATGATGCGGTCGCGGTCCCGTTGGAACTCCGACCGAGTGGGACTGGGCCCGGTGCCAAAGAGCCGCCCCAGCGACTGGGCGGATCTGGTGGCATAGGGGGCAGTCTCGCTCATCTGTTGTCCGGGCCTTTGCATCGACGCCTAGAGCGCCTATCTTAGCGACAGCGTTATGACATTACGACCGCTCCGGGATTACCCATGACCGACGCCGCCATTGCCGACACTCCTGCCGTAACCCTTTCGGACCGCGCCGCCAAGCGTGTGTCGCGCATCCTCTCCAAGGAAGCGCCGGGAACCGTGCTGCGCATTTCAGTAGCCGGGGGCGGCTGTTCGGGCTTTCAATACGAGTACAATCTCGTACAGGAAGAACCCAATGCAGACGACCTGGTGCTGCAGAAGGGCGATGCGACCGTGCTGATCGATTCGCTCAGCCTGGAGTTCATGGGTGGGTCCGAGATCGACTTCGTCGATGACCTGATCGGACAATCGTTCCAGATCAAGAACCCCAATGCCGTGGCGTCCTGCGGCTGTGGCACCAGCTTCGCGGTCTGACCGCCACTCCATGGTTGCTTAATTGAGGCCTACCCGGCACATAGAGGCCATGGGAGGAACAATCATGGTCAATTCCAAAGCCATCGACGCCGTCATAGACAAGGGTCTTTCCGACAAGGGATTCGTCGGCGTCGTGGTCATGGTCGCGCAGGGCGACGAGATCGTTTACCGGCGTGCGGCTGGGCTGGCGGATCGTGAGTCAGGCACTCCGATGACGGAAGATACGATCTTCCGCGCCGCCTCCCTGACCAAGCCACTGGTTGCCGCAACGATCCTGGCCATGTCAGACCGCGGGCTGTTAAGCATCGAGGATCCTGTTACCGCTTATCTGCCCTACTTCCGGCCGCGCCTCGCGGATGGTACCGAGCCGGTCATTACGCTCAAGCAATTGCTGACCCACACCGCGGGGCTCACCTACGACTATTCCAATGATCCGCGCATCAGCGCTGGCCTCACCAATACCGAATTGGGGCTCGACGAGGTGCTGCAATTGGTGGCCGAACAGCCGCTTGCCTATCGGCCTGGCACATCCTGGCTCTATTCGATGGCCATCGACGTTCTCGGCGGGGTCGTTGCGAAGGTCCATGGCGGCAAGCTCTCCGAAGCGGTTGCGCAGTATGTGACCGTTCCGCTCGGCATGCGGGATGCAGGCTTCAGTGTCTCGGACCGCACGCGGCTGGCCACGCCCTATGCCGATGGCGAGACCGAGCCGGTGCGCATGTCCGATCCGCATCCCGCCCCCAATCCATGGGGTGGCGTCACGACCTTTTCGCCCAGCCGTATTTTCAACGAGAAGGCGTTCCAGTCCGGCGGCGGGGGCATGGCGATGACGGCGCCGGACTTCATGCGCTTCCTCATCGCGATGGTCCAGGACGGGGGGCCAATCCTGAAGCCGGAGACGGCGCGCATGGCCCTGCAGAACCAGATGACGTTCGAGCGCGATCCCGGTCAGGGATTCAGCCTGCTTGGCAGCTATGTCGTCGATCCCGTTCGGGCCAACCTGACCCTCCCGGCCGGCGCCAATAACTGGGGCGGCATCTATGGTCACGTCTGGTCGATTGATCCTGCAACCGGGATATGCTCGGTTTCCCTGAGCAATACCGCATTCTATGGTGGGGAACTGGCCTATCCGCGCGCCTTGCGGCAGGCCGTGCACGCCGACACCGTCTGAGGACAAGCCCATGGCACTGCGCATCGCCACCTGGAATATCAACGGCATCAAGGCCCGGCTGGAACTGCTCGTGCGCTGGCTTGAGGAAGAGAAGCCGGACATTGTGGGCCTGCAGGAAATCAAGACGGTCGACGAGGGCTTCCCGCGGGCCGAGATCGAAGCGCTGGGCTACAATGTCGAGACCCATGGCCAGAAAAGCTGGAACGGGGTGGCGCTGCTCTCCAAACCCCCCTTCGACGAAGTTCATCGTGGCCTGCCGGGCAATGCGGAAGACGAGCAGGCGCGGCTGATCGAAGGGGTATTTTCGGTCGACGGCGGCGTAGTGCGGGTGTGCAACATCTACTTGCCCAACGGGAACCCGGTAGACACGGAGAAATTCCCCTACAAGCTGGCCTGGATGGACCGGTTGAACTCGTTTGTTGAAGAGCGGCTGGCCCTGGAAGAGCCCTTCATCCTGATGGGCGATTTCAACCTGATCCCGGCGCCGATCGACGCCCATGATCCCGACGCTTGGTGGGGCGACGCCCTCTATCGCCCGGAAAGCCTGGAAAAGTTCCGTATCCTACGCAACCTGGGCATGACCGATGCCTTGCGGGCGATCACTTCGGAGGCGGCCTATACATTCTGGGATTTTCAGGCGGGCGCGTGGCGGCGCAATGCCGGCATTCGCATCGACCACCTGATGCTGTCGCCACAAGCGGCAGACCGACTCGACGACGTCGTGATCCATAAGGACGTGCGAGGCTGGGACAAGCCCAGCGACCACGTGCCGGTGGAGGGCGCGTTCAGCTTCTAGGGCAATCCGCCACCTCCGGGCGACCGACGATCGGTCTCCCGATCGTGCCGGATCTGCCCAGAACCTAGAACTCGGCGCCGATGACCACACCCGAGGTGGCCAATTCCATGGCGGATGCGCGCACTTCAGGAGTGGCGACGGACATGGCGCTGTTAAGCAGTTCAGCGGCCACGGCAACGTCGCTCGTGCCCAGGCAGGTCGTTTGGGCGAAGTTGAGCCACATCAGCCCCTCTGCCGGACGCGGTTCGTAACTCTCCATGCCATTGAAAAGCAGGCTGCCGAGCTGGGCCTGGGCAAGGCAGTGCCCCTTGTGGGCGGCCGATTGCAGCCAGCGCGCACTGAGCATGGGGCTGACACCCAGCTCCTCGTCGGACTGGTAGAGCATGCCGATGCGATACTGGGCCTCGGCGTCGCCAAAATAGGTCGCGGCATGCATCAGCATGCGATGGTATTCGGCGGGGTTCTGGCTCACGCCTGCTTCGGGCACGCCAATACGGAAATAGTCTCCGAGCTTCACGAAGGAGCTCGCGACAATGTCGGCCTCCAGGCCACGCGGAGCCGTGTCCGCATGCTGATTGGCGATCTGGGCGAAATAGCCAAAGGCCTTGACCGGGTCCTTGTCGACCCCTTCGCCCGTTTCATACATGGTGCCCAATTGCCAGAGCGCCAGCGGCCGACCAGCGGCAGCGTCGCTTTCGAGGGCAGACAGATAGGTGTCGCTGGACACGAAGGAGCCCGTGCCATCGAGGGTGCGGGCAAAATCAAGCGCGGCATCGGCCGCAGTCTGTGCATGAGCCGGCGCGGCCCACGCAAGAGCCAAAACCAGTCCGGACGCAGCGCAGGCAAGGGAACTGGTCCCAAAAATGCGCATGTTACTCCTTTCGCCCACGGGGTCGTGGGCGGGTATTCCGATCGATACCGGGAGAACCGGCCTTGTCGGTGCGGCCGGTGACCGGCCCTTGTTCACGAATGATATTGCCCGGATGAGGCAGCCGGACAAAGCAAAGTCTGAAGACTTCGTAAACGCGCTTTGTGACCGCATTCAGCCCAACTCATCACAAGGATGTGCCGACATCGCGCCACCCAAAGTGGCTGAGGCCGGAACAACAGCAATCGCGATCGGCAAAAGAGCGCTCATCGTCACCATTTACAGGCAGTTCGCACCACCAGGTCAGTCTCGCATCAAGGAACGGGATTGGCCGGATTGCCCACGCCAGCGGTGGACAGTCTTGCGGCCCGACACCCGCCCCCGAATGTCATGCAACCTGCTTTAGGGTCAGATTGTGGCGGGAAACATCGCCAAAACGTTGATGGCCTGCCAGGCCTGATCGAATCGATTCCTTTGTTGCGGAATCGTCACATAGACCGTGTTGCCTTGGGCAAGTCCGGCACGCATAGTTCCGTGGCAACCCAAATCGGGAGTTCGAGATGAAAGCCTTTCTGTCCGCTCTGAAGACCCCTTCCCTCCATCAGGACAGACTGGTTCATGTCTCTTCATGCTTCCACACAGGAGCAGCGCGTCAAACGCCCTAGCCTCCTCTCCCGACTTTTCTTTCGCACTCGATCCGACGACGCCGACGCACGCGCCATGATGCGGGCCAGAACGCGCCGGTTTGTCGGATACTACCGGCCGCATCTGGCACTGCTAGCGGCCGTGCTGGCGTCCGCAGTCCTCGTTGCGGGCACTGCCATCGCGCTGCCGCTTCTGGCCAATCATATCGTCGGACGCCTGCCCGAATTGCGCACGGCGCCAGACGCGATGGGACAGCTTCTGGCCTTGGGCGCTGCCATGGTCGGCGTTTTCATCCTTCAGGCGGTGGCGACCTATTTCGTCGACTACCAGGGCCATGCCATGGGAGCCAAGATCGAGGCCCAGGTGCGGCAGGAACTGTTCGAGCACTGCCAGAAACTCAGTTTTGGCTACTACGACCGGCATCGCACCGGGCAGTTGATGAGCCGGATCACCCATGACTCGCTGTGGCTGGGAGAGTTGTTCCACCATGGCCCCGAGGACCTGGCCATCAGCGTACTCAAGTTCGGAGGGGCTATGGCGGTACTTGCCTATATCGATCCGATGATTGCCTTGGCCATTACGCTTCTTCTCCCGTTTGCAGCTGGTTACGCGATTTATTTCAACAGACGGATGAATGTTGCGCTTCGATCGACCAAGGAAAGGATCGCGGCCATCAACGAGCGGGTGGAGGAGGCGCTGGGCGGCATTCGGGTGGTGCAGTCCTTCGCAAATGAGAGCGACGAAATTCGCCGGTTCGCGCGCGAGAACCACCACTTCCTGAAAAGCCGCAAGGATGGATACCGCAGCGAGGCGCTGCTCTGGAGCGGTATGGAGGGGTTCGGGCAGATGATCACCATAGTGGTCATAGTCGGCGGCGCCATTCGCATCCTGACGACCGACCTGACGCCGGCCGACATGCTGACGCTGTTGCTTTGCGTGGGGGTGTTGCTCGATCCTATCAAGCGCTTCGACAATTTCATCCGGCTCTGGCAGGAGGGCTCCACGGGTTTTGTGCGCGCCATGGAACTGCTGGAGGAACGGGCGGAGATCACCGACCGACCTGGCGCAGTTGCCTTGGGGTCGATCAAGGGCAACATCACCTTCAGGGACGTGACCTTTGGCTATGATGCGGATGGACACAGGGTCCTCGAAAATGTCTCGCTGAGCATAGCCCAGGGCGAGTTCGTGGCTCTGGTGGGGCCATCCGGGGTTGGCAAAAGTACGCTCTGCAGCCTCATCCCGCGCTTTTACGATGTGCTTGAAGGCAGCGTCGGCATTGATGGCCGCGATGTGCGCGATGTCACGCTGGCGTCGCTGCGGCGCAGTGTCGGCGTGGTGCAGCAGGATATCTACCTGTTCAGCGGCTCTGTGCGAGAGAACCTGCTCTATGGGCGCCCGGATGCCTCGGAGGCGGATGTTGTCGCGGCGGCGCAATCAGCGAATGCGCATGATTTCATCATGGCCCTGCCGCAAGGCTACGAGACCGATATCGGTCAGCGCGGGGTGAAGCTTTCGGGTGGACAAAAGCAGCGCCTGACCATCGCAAGGGCCTTTCTCAAGGACCCGCCCATCCTGATCTTCGACGAGGCAACCAGCGCGCTCGACAATGAAAGCGAAAGGGCCGTGCAACAGGCCCTGCTGGGACTTTCAAAGGGCCGCACAACCCTGGTAATTGCGCATCGACTGTCGACGGTGCGGCACGCCGACCGCATCCTGGTGCTGACGCGGCAGGGGATTGTCGAGGAAGGCACGCATGATCAGTTGATGGCGAGAGAAGGTGTCTATGCGGGGTTGCATACGACACAGGCGAGGATCTGAGCGCAGGCGGCGGTGCTAGAGCCAGCGCCGCCGCCGCATAAGCCAGAGAGTGGCCAGTCCCAAGGCAAGCACGGCACCACACACGACCCAGAAGGCGGCGCCGTTCTCGGCAAAGGGAATACCCGAGACATTCATGCCCAAGAGGCCGGTGAGAAGGGTCAGCGGGGAGAAGATGACCGTAACAGCGGCCAGAACCAGCATGGCCTTGTTCATCTGCTCGGCACGGTCGTCGATGATTTCTTCGTGCACCAGCACGGCGCGCTCGGAGAGGGCCTGAAGCTCGTCGCCAATGCGGGCCGTGCGCATGGCAGCCTCGCGCAGGCGCAGACGGTCGCGGTCGGAAAAGAAGGAAAGGTCTTCCACTTCCAGCGTGGAGAGGGCGTCGCGCTGCGGCCAGACGAGGCGGCGGAAGCTGATCAGCGTGCGGCGCAGCTGTTCGAGATTGTCCTGCGCCTTCTCCGTGCGCTGGGTGATTAGGGCCTCCTCAACTTCGTCGAGGCGATCGCCCAGCATCTCGATCAGCGGCTCCAGCCGGTCCGTGGCGCGCAGGGCTAGGCGGGCGATGAGATCGGCAGGCGTCGTTGGAGCGTATTCGGCCTGCTCGACCTTTGCGAGGCCCAGAAAATCCAGAATGTTGAGCTCGGACGCAATGATGACGCGGCTTCTCTCGATCCAGATGGTGAGGAACTGACGTCCGACATCGTGCGGCTCCGCACCGGGACGGACGACCCGCAGGATGACCAGAGCACGGTCATCGAGGACGCTGCAACGGCTGCGGGAGGTGGGCGCGGTCACGAGGCCCGAATTGAACTCCCCCAGCTCACTCTTGAGCCAGAGCTTGAATTCTGGCGCCTTGGAATTGCCAACCACCAGCTTGAACCCGCCGCGCGGTACGACGATCTGTTCGCCGGGCTCATGGCGCTTCATGCCGCCCTTGCCGTTGAACAGGAGCACCGCTCCGCCCCCAACGAGGCCATTGCTGACGGCACGTGGATGAGGGGGCTTGGCGGTATCGGTCATGGCGTTCAGCTCAGGCGTTTGAGGGCTTCCAGGATTTTCTGCCGACGTTCGGCAGCAGCCTCGCGTCGGGACTTCTGTTCCTCGATCACCTCTTCGGGCGCCTTGGAAACGAATTGCTCATTACCCAGTTTCTTGTCGACCTGGGCGATTTCGCCGTCCAGCTTGCCCACTTCCTTTTCGAGGCGGGTCTTTTCCGCGGCTAAGTCGATGACGCCGGCCAGCGGCAGTGCGAAGGTGGCGTCGCCCACGACAAACTGAGCGGATTCGCCCGGCACATCGTTCCGCGGCGAAATCTCCTCAAGGCGTGCGAGCCGGGAAATCAGCGAGGTTCCGGCGACGAGGCGGCGAAGCGTTTCCTCCCCTGCCCCGGTGACCACCAATTGCAGCTTGGCGCTGGCCGGCACGTTCATTTCAGCGCGAACCGAACGGATATTGGAGATAACGTCGATCAGCCAGGCCAGCTCCGCATCGGCGGCGGCATCTTCCAGACCCGACAGGTTCGGCCATTCGGTCGTGATCAGCATTTCCTTCCGGGCCGGACCGAACTTGCCGGTTTCGGCCCAGAGCTCCTCGGTGACGAAGGGCATCATGGGGTGCAGCATCACGAGGATCTGGTCGAGCGCCCAAGCCGCGGTGGCGCGAGTTTCGGCCTTGGCGGCCTCATCCTCTCCCATGAACACCGGCTTGGCAAATTCCACATACCAGTCGCAGAACGTGCCCCAGACGAAGTCATAGGCATCGTTGGCGGCCTCGTTGAACTTGTAGTCCTCGATGCCCGTGCGAACCGACTGGAGCGCGCGGGCGGTGGCGCCGACAATCCAGCGATTGAGCGGCAGCGTGTTCGCCTTGGGATCATAGCCCTCGACGCGGCGGCACTCATTCATCTCCAGGAAGCGGGCGGCGTTCCAGAGCTTGGTGACAAAGTTGCGGTAGCCCTCGACGCGCGAGATTGCGAGCTTCAGGTCGCGGCCCTGAGCGGCCATGGCAGCCAGGGTAAAGCGGGTGGCATCGGCGCCGTATTCGTCGACCAGCTTCAGCGGATCGATGACGTTGCCCTTGGTCTTGCTCATCTTCTGGCCCTTCTCGTCGCGGACCAGGGCATGCATGTAGACGGTGTGGAACGGCTCCTTGTCGAGGAATTCGAGCCCCATCATCATCATGCGGGCGACCCAGAAGAAGATGATGTCGAACCCGGTGACGAGGACGTCGGTCGGGTAGTAGCGCTTGAGCTCCGGCGTGTCGTCCGGCCAGCCCAGTGTCGAGAACGGCCAGAGGGCGGAGGAGAACCAGGTGTCGAGAACGTCGGGGTCGCGGGTCAGCTCGACCGGCCTGCCATAGTGCTTCTCGGCGGCGGCGCGGGCCTCGGCCTCGTCGTAGGCGACAAAGGCCTCATTGTCGGGGCCATACCAAGCCGGGATCTGGTGACCCCACCAGAGCTGGCGCGAAATGCACCAGGGCTTGATGTTTTCGAGCCAGGCGAAATAGGTGTTTTCGTATTGTTGGGGCACGAACTTCGTGCGGCCTTCGCGCACCGAAGCCAAAGCCGGCTGAGCCAGCACGTCGGCCTTGACCCACCACTGGTCGGTGAGGAACGGCTCGATGACGACGAGTTTGCTCTTCTCGTCATGCGGCACCATGATCTTCTTGTCTTCGATATGGTCGAGCCCGCGCGTCGGGTTCTCCTCGGCCATGGCGGTGAGATCGGCGACGATGGCCTTGCGGGCTTCGAAGCGATCCATCCCGCGATACTTTGCGGGAACAAAATCGGCATCGATGATGGCGCCGCGCGTCGTGAAGACGTTGATCGGCTCCACGCCGGCTCGGGCCCCAACTTCGAAGTCGTTGAAGTCATGCGCCGGCGTGATCTTCACCGCGCCAGTGCCCAGAGTTGGGTCCGCATATTCGTCGGCAACCACAGGAATGCGGCGGCCGACAAGCGGCAGTTCAATGAACTTGCCGACAAGGCCGGAATAGCGCTCATCCTCCGGATGCACGGCGACGGCGACGTCGCCCAACATGGTCTCGGGACGCGTAGTGGCGACGATGATGTAGTCGCGGGTCTCGTGACCCGTGACGTTGCCCTCTTCGTCCTTGACGGGGAATTGGTAGGTTACGCCATCGGCCAGCGGATAGCGCAGGTGCCACATGTGGCCCTTGACCTCGATGTTCTCGACTTCGAGGTCCGAGATCGCGGTTTCCAGGCCTGGATGCCAGTTCACCAGGCGCTTATCGCGATAGATCAGGCCGCGCTTGTGCAGTTCCACGAAGACCTTGGTGACGGCGCGGACCATCTGGTCATCCGGCTGGCCACGGTCACCCATGGTGAAGCGCTCGCGCGAGAAATCAGCGGAAGCGCCAAGGCGCTTCAATTGATTCATGATCGTGCCGCCACTTTCGGCCTTCCATTCCCAGACGCGATCGATGAAAGCCTCACGACCCATGGTGCGGCGATCCATCTGCTTTTCGGCGAGCTGACGTTCGACGATCATCTGCGTCGCTATGCCGGCATGGTCCGTGCCGGGCTGCCAGAGGACATCCTTCTTCAGCATGCGGTTGAAGCGGACCAAAATGTCCTGGATGGTGTTGTTGAGAGCGTGGCCGATATGGAGCGAACCGGTGACGTTGGGCGGCGGGATGACGATCGTGAACGTCTCCGCGCCAGGTTTGGCCCCTGCTCCGGCCGCAAAGGCATTGGCGTCGAGCCAGGCATCGTAGATGCGGCTCTCGACGGCGGCGGGTTCATAGGTCTTTTCAAGCATCACGTCACTCGCGAACAGCAGCGACCCGCCAGGCGATCACCTTGGCGGGTCGGAAAACAGATTGGCAGACTTCAAGCAAATGCGGGGTGCGGGGTCAACAGCCGTTGAAACGGCGGAGGTCCCCGAGCACTCTATTCGCCGCGAGAGAC
Source organism: uncultured Devosia sp. (assembly GCA_965650545.1). GTDB lineage: Bacteria > Pseudomonadota > Alphaproteobacteria > Rhizobiales > Devosiaceae > Devosia. Next base: position 22,203 of record CBFGPB010000009.1, read on the forward strand.
GCGGGCTATTTCCTTTTCCACCATGCGCTCGACGACGGACGGCAGGTTCTCGTCCAGCCATTCCTTGAGCATGGGGCGCAACATATCGCGCATCATGGCTTCAATTGTCAGGCCGGGGTTGCCGATTCCCAGGGCGGTCAACTTACCGATCGAACCCCGAACGGCGGCGCGGGTGGCCGGTTCGAGCAACTGGTCGGCCATGTCCGAAGTCAGCGTGGGATCGGGCAGAGGCGCAGCCTGAGATGCACTCATCTGGGGCATTGGTGCGGGCTCGAGTTCCGGCTCGGGGTCTGCAAAGACCATGGAGAGCGGCTCGGGAGCAGCTTCGGGCTGGCGGCTGGCGGGCGCAAACGGCTCACGGGCGGGGGCCGGATCGAAGCTGGGCAAGCCATCGTCGG
>CBFGPB010000010.1:0-22323 GCA_965650545.1 uncultured Devosia sp.
AGACGAAATTGTCGAACCGGTCGATGCGCGGCAGCACCCGCACGCGCGGCCGGTCGTAGAGGCCGGCAATGGCCTCGGCAAATTCGGCCAGTTGCTGGGTGTCGATCTGGAACAGTTCGTCGCGCGGATAGGAGTCGAGCGCCCCCAGCAGCGTGCGTCCCGCATGCCCCAGCGGATCGACGCCCGACTGGCGCATGACGTCGGCAATCTTGCGCCGGATGATCGGCACTTCCGTATGCGGCGTCGCCAGCGCCTGGGCCGTGTAGAGTCCGACGACCCGCAATTCGCCCTGCGCCTCGCCCGTGGCGCCGAAGAGCTTGATGCCGACATAGTCCATGTGCGCGCGGCGGTGCACCCGCGACCGCACATTCGCCTTGGTCACCAGCAGCGGATCTGGCCCCTCTACGAAGGAGACCAGTTGCGGCGTGCTTTCCACGTAGAGCGGCCCGCTGCGCAGCACCTTGAGCGTTTCGTCGCGCAGAATGCCCAGCCCGCTGCCGGGAACGGGAACCAGTTCCCCGCTCTCCAGCCGGTATTCCCGGAGCCCCAGGAAGGTGAAATTGTGCTCGATCAGCCATTCGACGAAGCGTGTGGCTTCGTCGCGCTGCGCCGGCTTGACGGCGTGAAGGCCGGCCGTCGCCCGCCGGACCCGCTCCAGCATCGGCTGCCAGTCGGCCACGGCGCGCGACACGTCGGTCAGCGTCGCCTGCAGCTCCTCGACCAGCGCTTCCGGCTCTGCCACCGGGTCGGATTGGATATGCAGCATGCTGACGGCTGTGCCGCCCTCGGCCACCACCTCGCCGCCCGCGACTTGCAGCACGGGATGGGAGAAGAGCCGGATGCTGCCGCCGGCGGCGCGCAGGGCCGCCAGCGCACTGTCGACGATGAAGGGCATGTCCGGGCTGATGATATCGAGCATCATCGGCGCCCCCGCCGACCTGGGTGGTGTCACGAATACGCGCGTGCGGTCCAGCGGACCTTCGATCAGCCTTGCGTGGCCAGTGGCCAGGGCATCGATCAGGGCATCCGGATTCTGCTTGACCAGATCGTCGGGGTCGATGGCCTCGATGGCCTTCGCCAGCAAACGTCTGAAACTCGCATTGCCTCCCGCCCTGGTCTCTGCCTCTTCCAGATAACGCGCCTCAACTGCAGTAGTCATCCCATGCTCCCCGTGACTCGCAGGGCCACTTTAGGCGCCACGGATGACACTGTCTCCTCCACTTGCGTCGCACATCCCTTCCCTCGGAAAGGGCGGCAAAGGCGGTAACCGCGCATGGCGCGGTGCAGCACGCGATTTCATGAAATCGTCACAATTGGGCAAAGCGTTTCCCTCTCTCCTGCGGAATGAAGAGGTTTACGACTTGTTAAACCCTACCGATCTGGTAGTCTTTGATCAGTTCCAACGCAGGTGCCCCATGCCCAAGCTGTCGCAGTACGCTTCCTATATGGCGCTCATCGCCGCACTGTTTGTCGGATTTGCCGTGACCATGCATGTCGGCATGAGCTTCTAGGCCCGAGAAACCAGCACCCAAACGAGTTCGTGGCGGCCCCTCGGCCGCCATTTTTGTTCACGGCGCTCCGCTCAGTGCACCGTGGCCGGTTCGATGGGGGTTGCCGGCCCATCACCGATATTGGGTCCGGCCCAGAAGACGACATAGAGCAGGTCCTTCCCGCTCTCGTCGGTAATCTCGATGGAACGCGGGGCATCCATTTCCCCGCCCTCTCCCGCCACCTTTTCCATGATCGCGCGGCCCATCTCGGCCGCGGACTGCTCGGCGGCCTCAAGGCTGACATGCTCGCTGCCCGCTTCGTCGCGGATCAGAGCGGTCTCGGTGCGATAATGGAAATAATAGCGTGGCAAGGCTCTTCCCCGTTATCCGGGATCAACGCCGGGGGAAGGGATTCGTTGCCCACCCCCGCGCTACCGCCAATCTGGCAGCTTGCTGCGCCTCAGTCGACCCCGCCCATGTCACGATAGCCATGCCGATGCCATAGAAGCGGGTGGAGCGCGGTGTCCGTTTCGGCCTCGATGATGGCGCCGGCAAACAGCACATGCGTGCCCGTTTCCATAGCCCCGATGACCTCGCAATCGAGGTTGGTCACGGCCCCACGCAGGCGCGGCTGGCCGGATGGCCAATCCTCCCAGGTTCCCACCGAAAACCGCTTCTCAGGTGGCACGTGGCCGGCAAAGGCATCGGACACGTCGCGCTGGGTGCTGGCCAGCATGGCCAGCGAAAAGCCCCCGGTCCGCGCGATCACGTCGGCGAGGCGACTGACAATGTCGATCGAGACCAGGATGGCCGGTGGCTGCGCCGACAGCGAGAGCACCGAAGTAGCCGTTCGCCCGACGCGTTCCGTGCCCCGCCGTGCCGCGACCACATGCACGCTCGATGCCAGTCCGGACATTGCGGCGCGAAATTCCGTGTCGCTGACCGTGGGCCGGCGGAGCGGCCGCATGGCCATGCTGTCTGGAAGATCAAAGTCGGGCATAAGGGTAGTCATCGCGGAAAGTCTGCTCGTGTGCAATGCCGTGCCTCCCCAGGACACTGGCCAACTCCTCCCCCTTCGCCAGGGGGAGGTTGGGTGGGGGTGGTCATGTGGGGGTTGGTGTCCCCGAACTACCCCAGATTGGCCTCGGCGAATTCGTAGTTCGCCAGCCTGTCGAGGAAGTTGCTGACATAGTCCGGGCGGCGATTGCGGAAATCGACATAGTAGGAATGCTCCCAGACATCGAGGCCAAGCAGCACCTTGCCTTCGCCGGTCGCCAGCGGGTTCGACCCGTTCGGGGTCTTGGTGGTCTTGAGCTTCCCGTCATTGCCCAGCACCAGCCAGGCCCAGCCCGAACCGAACTGGGTGGTCGCGGCGGTCTTGAAGCTCTCCTTGAAGGCGTCGACAGAGCCGAAGTCCTCGATGATCTTTGCTTCCAGCCTGCCCGGCAGCTTGCCGCCGTTGGGCGAGAGCGCCTGCCAGAAATGGATATGGTTCCAGTGCTGGCCCGCATTGTTGAACACAGGCGCCAGGTCCGGCTTGCCATTTGCGAACGCGACGATCTCCTCGAGCGACTTGCCCTGCAGGTCGGCATTCTTTTCGACAAAGCCGTTGAGCGCCGTCACATAGGCCTGGTGATGCTTGCCGTGATGCAGCTCGAGCGTTTCCTGGCTCATGCCGCGTTCGGCAAGGGCAGCTTGTGCATAGGGCAGGGTGGGGAGCGAGAAGGTCATTTCGGGGTCCTTTCTGCGCCGGCTTGCAAGTTTTCGCAGGCCGGGCTAATTTCCAAGCAATGGCTTTGAAAACCCTTTCAGAAGATATGTCAAGCTCAGGCTTGGAAAATACCGCATGGTCGCCGCGCAACCCCGGCGAGCGCATCCTCATGGCCCTCAAGATGCGGGGATCGCTGTCGGCTGCCGTGCTGGGCGAACACCTCGGCACCACCAGCGAGGCCGCGCGTCAACAGCTTCTGCGCCTTGGTGAGGAGGGGCTGGTCGAAGCCCGCAGCCAGTCCACCGGCGTGGGTCGGCCCACCCAGCTCTGGAGCCTCACGCCCGCCGCGCAGGCGCGCTTCCCCGACACCCACGCCGCCCTCACCGTCCAATTGCTCGACATCATCCGCAGCCGTCTGGGCGCGGATGCGCTCGAGAGCGTCATTGCCGCGCGCGAGGCCGATACCCGCGCCGCATACGAGACGGCAGTCGCCGCCGCGCCGGATCTGGAAACCCGCGTCGCGGCCTTGGCCGATCTGCGTAGCCAGGAAGGCTACATGGCGGCCTGGACCACCGAGCCGGATGGCTCGCTCCTGTTGGTTGAAAACCACTGTCCCATCTGTGCCGCCGCCACCGCCTGCCAGGGCTTCTGCCGAGCAGAGCTGGAAGTCTTCCGCTCGGTCCTGGGGCCCGACGTCACGGTTGAGCGCGTCGACCATATTGTCGCCGGCGGCCGCCGCTGCTCCTATACCATCAAGGCCATCGACAATGCCGCATGACCGCCCGCCCGTGGGCACCCAGCTCCATCGCATCGGTTGGGACACGCCCGACGGGCTCGACGATGCCATGATCCGCACCGTGGTCGACGAATTCTATGCCCGCGCCCGCCGTGACGATGTCATCGGCCCGGTCTTCAATCGGGTCATTCCCGATGCCGAATGGCCCGATCATCTGAGCAAGATCGCCGATTTCTGGAGTTCCATGCTGCTCGGCACCGGCCGCTACAATGGCCGTCCAATGCCCAAGCACATGGCCATTCCCGAGCTTGGCGACGCCCATTTCATGCGCTGGCTGCGCCTCTTCCGCGAGACCGTCGAGGAAGTCTGCCCGCCTGACATCGCCGCCCTCTTCGTCGAGCGGTCGGAGCGCATTGGCAACTCCTTCCGCATGAACATCGCCATGCGCCGCGGCGACGACATCACCCTGATGGGGCCGCTCAAGCGCGAGGCGCCACCAAGCTGGAAGCCGGAATAAGCGTGTCAGATCGGCATCATCTGCTCCCTCTTTCACCTGCACTGATCTGCCTGTAACGTCTGGCGGCAGCTTAGGGGGCCAGGATGCTGGGTATTCTGTTCGGTCTGATATCCATTCTCCTCGCGGTTCCGGCACTGGTCCTCGCCATCGCCGCCATGCTCGATCCGACGAGCAGCGGTTTTGCCATGATCGGCGCCATGCTCTGGGCCACCTTTGGTCCGCACCTCGTCGTCGCGGCGCTTGTCGCATTCGCATTGGCGATCTTTTCCGTTATGCGCGGCGCGCGGCGGATGGGTCGGCTTGCCCTCGCGGTTTCGGGTCCCGCGCTGGTCCTCGCCGGTTTCATCGTTGCCCAGTTCCTGGCCGCGGCTGCATCTGCTGGCGGATCGGTGAACCTGGCATCGGCATTTGCGCTCGGCACAATGACCGAGCCCGCGCCCGACGGGGTCGAAACAATCGCGACGGTGGACGGCGAAAACCTTGAGGCCGCCATTTTCCGGCCCGCCGAGGGCGCCGAGCCCGCGCCTGTCCTGGTCTATATCCATGGCGGCGGCTTCATGGCGGGCACCAAGACCGAGACGGCGGCCGATCTGCGCTGGTTTGCCGACCAGGGTTGGCTCGTCATCAGCGTCGATTACCGGGTCTTCGGTCCAGGCAAGCCGACATGGGACAAGGCGACGCCCGACGCGACCTGCGGACTGGCCTGGGCCGGTGCCAATGCCGGGCGGCTCGGCGGCGATCCCGCGCGGCTCGCGCTGCTGGGGGACTCGGCCGGCGGCAACCTGGCGATCAATATTGGCTTTGCGGCGGCCGATGGCAAAGCCATTTCCGGCTGTGGTGGAACCGTGCCGGTACCGGACGCCATTGCCGTGCAGTATCCGGCAGTCGACCCCGTCGCCATCTACGAACGGGGCTTTCCCATACCCGGGTTCGAGCCTGCCATGCTGATGGCGGGCTATGTCGGCGGCACGCCTTCCGAATTTCCCGACCGCGTCGCTGCCATAGCATCCGAAAACTTCATCACCCCAGCCGCCCCGCCGACCTTGATCATCGCGCCAGAGAAGGACAGCCTTGTCGTTTCCGATGGGGTCTATGGCTTCGCTGACAAGGCCCGCGCCGGTGGGGTGGATATCGAACTGGTCCGTATTCCCTTCGCCAACCACATCTACAATCAGGTGGCCTACAATTCCCTGGGCAATCAGGCCGGCCGCACGATCCGCCTGCGGTTCCTCGAGCAGCACGTCCCCTGAGCGACCCCAGCAGCCCCGTGTCGTCAGCGGGCCCGCTCCGATCCACCGAAATCGAGCCCAGCCAGGAAATCCAGCACTGCAGCGTTGAACAGGGCAGGGCGCTGCACAGGCGCAAAGTGGCTCACCCCCGGCAGGTGGACATGGCGCGCCCCCGGAATACTGGCCGCGATATAGCGGGCATGCTCGGGACGGATGAACTCATCCCTTTCGGCCTGTGCCACCGTCACCGGGACGTTGATCGCCTTGAGATCGTCTTCGCTGTAGTTGGGCTGGCTCGATTGCATCACCTGGAGGGCCTGGCTCATCGCCTCGAACCCATCCGGTTGGGGAGACAGCGCTGCATAGTCCTTCTGGTGCCGCGCCAGGCAGTTGCCGATGACATCGGTCATCTCGAACGGCCAGGCGCCTGTCGGATCGACGTTGCAGGCGAAGTAGAACACGCCCGCGACCCGTTCCCTATGAGCCCGCGCCATCGCCAGCCCGGTGCAGGCGCCATCGCTCCAGCCGACAATGGCCGCACGGGCAATGCCCAGGTGGTCGAGCACCGCAACCAGGTCTTCGGCGAACTGGTCGTACGAAAAGGGACGTCCATCCCAGCTGCTGCGCCCTTGGCCGCGGCTGTCCACGGCAATGACGCGATACCCTCGCGCCAGCAGAGCCGGTACCTGATGCCCGAAATTGCCGGCATTGCCCAACCCGCCATGCAGCAGCACCACCGCGGGTCCGCTCCCATAGTCACCGAACCATAGCCGCGCCCCATCCCGCTCGATGGTCGCACCGCCTTCCGGCAGCGGCGGCGGTCCCTTGGCGGCAAACAGGGTCAGGTCGTCATCGGCCAAAGCATCGTGCATTGGAGGCTCCTCAATTCCAAGACACGACGAACCGGAGAACCGGATTTCGACCGTCCGCACGGATTTGTTACCCCAGCAGCCCCACGCCCGCGGGCACATTGCGCTCGCATGTGAGCATTCCGTTCACCACGGTGAGCTTCGCCTGGTGAATGGCCGTGCGCTTGGCGGCCACCGTCTGCGGCCCTTCGCTTTGGCTGCGCTCGTCCCATTCGGGATGAGTGAAATAGAACATCACCGCATGGTCCTTGAAGGCGACCACATCGGCATGGCGGATGAAGCGGTGATCCATGGGGTCCGCGCCCGGCTCGGACCCGATCATGCCCTGCCGCGCCCAGAGCCGCGTATCGTCCGAGCGATAGACCCCCTGGCCATGCCATTCGTCCACGATCAGCCAGTAATAGCCGCCCAGCGCGAAGACATTGGGTCCCTCATGCGGGTCGCCATAGGGCGAGCCGGCCAGCACTCGCCCCTCGATCTGCCAGTCATAGAGGTTGTTGCTCGACGCGCTCCAGGTGCTCGATCCGGCGGCCTCGTCCTTGTACCACATTCGCCAGACCCCATCGGGGCACTTGAACACGCAGGCATCGATCACCCGGTTGCTCGAAAGCCGGACCGGACCGACCCGCTCCCAGGCAATCAAGTCCTTGCTGATGAAATGGGTGATCGTGCGCGGCACGCCCCGCCAGTCATCCGGCACGCCGGTGATATAGCTGAGGAACATGTGGTACTGCCCCTCGGCAAAGATCACTTCCGGCGCCCAATGCGTGTTCCCTCCCGGCACGTCGGCCGGATCGTCGAGACCGGAAACCGTGCCGCGATAATGCCAGCTCGCACCACCATCCACGCTCATGGCGAGGCCAATGGGCGAACCATGGATCCAGGTGAACTTCGGACCCTGGGCCGAGGCGCGCCGGTTGGTGTAGAACATCCACCACTCATTGCTGCCCTCGCGGCGCACCACCACCGGGTCCGCCGCGCCATCCTCGACAGGATCACGAAAGATCGGTGCGCTCATACCCCTTCATAGACCCGAACGCTCCGCCCGTCAGCCCTGTCCACCAGCCGTCCCGCGCGACCGACGCTGTCGCTTGCCAGCTTGAGCATCTGCGGGTCGGTGCCGAGCTTGCCCGCGCCCGCATCGTCGGTCGAGAGCACCGAGGCCTTGAGCAGCCGCGAATAGGGATGCTCGGGGTTTTCCAGCACCGTGCGCGCGTCGCCCATTTCCACGATCCGCCCGCGCTGCATGATGATCAGCCGGTTGGAAATGTAGTAGGCCGTCGCCAGGTCATGGGTGATGTAGATGACTGAAACACCGAGGTCGTCGCGCAGGCTCTTGAGCAGGTTGACGATGCTCATGCGTAGCGACGCGTCCACCATGCTGACCGGCTCGTCGGCAATCAGCAGCGGCGGATTGGGGATCAGGGCCCGCGCAATGGCGCAGCGCTGCAATTGTCCGCCGCTCATTTCATGCGGGAACCGCCCCCGCACTTCTTTCAGACTGAGGCCGACCTTCTGCAGCGCCTCGTCCATGGCCCGATCCACCTGCGCCTGGTCCGACGTCCCGAGGAACCGACGCGCGGTCGAGTCGAGATAGCGCTCGATCTTCTTCAAGGGATTGAACGCCTCGAACGGGTTCTGGAAAACCGGCTGGACATGGCTCATGAAGTCGAGCCGCTCGCCGCGCCCGGCATGCCGGTCCACCTTCTTGCCGCGGAACAGGATTTCTCCGCTCGTGGGATCCTCGAGCCCGAGGATCATGCGCGCCAGCGTCGTCTTGCCCGAGCCGCTCTCGCCGATAATGGTGAAGATTTCCGGCTTTTCGGCGCTGAGCGAGAAGCTGGCATCCATTACGGCATTGACCACCTTGCGGCCCAGCAGTCCGCCCATGGTGAAGCGCTTGCTGACATCGCGCACATCGAGAAGCGTCGTCATGCCATCACTCCTGCGGGCTTGGCCACGTTGACCAGCGGCTCGACATCCTTCCAGCGCCAGCAGGCGCTGCGATGGTCCGGGCCGACCAGTTCCATCGGCGGCGTTTCCTTTTTGCACTTGTCGATGGCCAGGGGACAGCGCGGATGGAAGCGGCATCCCGGCGGCGGATCGGCGAGGTTGGGCGGACGCCCTTCGAGTGCCGGTCGCTGCTGCCGGTCACCGATGCGCGGCAGGCTCGCCACCAGGTGGGCCGTATAGGGATGCTTGGGCGCGAAGAACATCTCGCGCGTCGGCCCTTCCTCGACCAGCCGTCCGGCATAGATGATGCCCACCCGGTCGGCCACATTGGCATGCACGCTCATGTCATGGGTCACGAACACCACCGCGGCGCCCATCTCCTTCTGGATGTCGCGGATAAGGCTCAGCACTTCCTTCTGCACCACAACGTCGAGGGCCGTTGTCGGCTCGTCGGCAATGATGAATTCGGGGTGGCAGACAGTGGCCAGCCCAATGGTCACGCGCTGCCGCATGCCGCCCGACAGCTCATGCGGATAGGCCCGGAGCACGTCGGGCGACAGGTTGAGCCGGGCCAGATGATTGACCACCCGGCTTTCGAATTCCGCACCCGACAGGCCCAGCGGCCGCTGCGCGAAATCCTGGAAGGTCTTGCCGATCCGGCGCACCGGATTGAGCACGCTCATCGAGCCCTGCATGATGTACGAGAGGTGCTTCCAGCGCACCGCCTCGATCTCGGCGGGGCTGGCATGGGCCACGTCGATCGGCCCCGAGCTGAACGCGTATTTGGCCGTGCCGCTCACCACCCGCAGCGGCGGGCGAATGGCCGCCGCCAGCACCTTGATGAAGCTGGTCTTGCCCGAGGAACTCTCCCCGGCAATGCCATAGACTTCGTTCTTGCGTAGCGTGACCGTGATATCATCGACCGCCCGAACTTCCCGGCTCACGCCGAAATAGTTCATCTGGTAATAGGCCTTGAGGTTCTCGACCTTGAGGATTTCCGGATTGTTCTGGGTCATTCTTCTGCCCCTCCACGCACGGTGGCACGGAGGCCAAATTCAAACTCTGTACCGTCCACAATCGCGGAGCCGCCCTCGGGCTTGACCCGAGGGCCACTCCGAACGTGAGCGATGGTGGCGGCAGGCCCTCGGATCAAGTCCAAGGGCGGTACGGCGATGGGGGAGGCTTCGAAGATCCTCATGCCCCCATCCTCCGCAACCGGCTGCGCGGGTCGATATATTCGTTCATGCTCATGGCTAAGAGGAACAGGCCGATAAAGGTCAGCACCATCAGGATCACCGGAATGGCGATCCACCACCACACGCCCACCACCATGGCGGAGTGCGAGTTCGCCCAGTAGAGCGCCGTGCCGATGGTGGGATTGTTGATATTGGTGAAGCCCAGCACGGCCAGCGTCACTTCGAGGCCGATCGACCACAGCATGTTGTTCATGAAGGTCGCGAAGACGATGGGCATGACATAGGGCAGGTGCTCTTCGAGCAGCACCTTGCGCGTGCTCATGCCGGCGAACACGGCGTGGCGGGTGAATTCGCGATGCTTGAGGCCCAGCGCCACCGAGCGGATCAGGCGGGCGTCGAAGGGCCAGCCGAAACAGGCCATGATCAGCGCCAGGGTGAGGCTGTCCATGTTGTTGCGCAGCACGAAGTAGAACAGCACCAGCACCGGGAAAATGGGTACGGCCACGAAGATGTCGTTGACGAACATCAGCACGCGGTCGACCCAGCCGCCCAGATAGCCCGCGGTAAGGCCCACGGCGATGGAGATGATGCGCGAGAGCACCGCCACGGTCAGGCCGAAGGTCAGGCTGTTCCGGAAGGCCGCCGAGAGTTGCCAGAACATGTCCTGGCCGCGCGAATTGGTCCCGAACCAGAACTGGGCCGAAGGCGGCTGGTCCGGAATGGTGGTGTAGATGAGGCTCGGATCGACCGGCGAGAAAAAGCTCAGGCAGGCAAAGATCACCACCGCCCCGACCAGGAACAGGCCGATGGCAAATTCGATATTGTAGCGGATGAGGTCGCGGAATACGGCAAACATGGACTTACTCCGCCCGCACGCGTGGATCGAGGATCGGGTAGAGCAGGTCGACGATGAAGATCGCCAGGGCGACCGCCGTCACCGAGACGCTGGAGACGGCCAGCACCAGCGAATAGTCGCCGGCATTGACGGCGTCGATCAGCAGGGATCCGAGGCCGGGATAGTTGAACACCTGCTCGGTAATGACGGTGCCGGAAAACACGCCACCAAGCGCCATGGCCAGCGCCGTCAACTGCGGCACCAGCGCATTGCGCATCACATAACCGGTAACGATCGTCGAACGCTTGACGCCGGCCAGTTCGGCATAGGTGACATAGTCTTCGGTCACCACGTTGGAGACCAGCGCCCGCATGCCCAGGAACCAGCCGCCGAAGCCGACCAGTACCAGCGACAGCGCGGGCAGGGTGGCATGCTGGATGACCGAGGAAATGTAGGGCCAGTTCCAGCCCGGCGTGACATTCATGGCAAAGCCGCCCGAAATGGGCAGGACCGGCCAGAGAAAGCCGAACACGATCAGCATGATGAAAGCCACGACATAGTAGGGGATCGGCTGGATGCCGATGGCGACGAGGCCAAAGGCCTTGAGGAACTTGTTGTCCTGGTAATAGCCGGCCAGGCCTCCCATGAAATTGCCGATGGCAAAGGTGATCAGGGTGGCCAGCGTCAGCAGCGTCACCGTCCAGGGCAAAGCGCGCATGACCAGCGACATGGCCGGCGTTGGGAAGGCCAGCAGCGACGGCCCGAAATCACCCTGGACCAGCCGGGTCCAGAAATTGACATACTGGTTCCAGATGGGTTCATCGACGCCATAGAGCTCCGTCAGCGCCGCCCGCATGGCCGTGATCGCCTCGGGATTGGAAACGGACCTGGCCGTCATGCGGCCCAACGCCGCCTCGACCGGGTTGATCGGTGACAGATGCGTCACCAGGAACGTCGCGGAAACGCCAAAGAAGATCACAGCCAGCAATTGCAGCAGGCGCTTCCCGACGAAGATCAGATAACCGTGCATCCGGACTCCTCAAATGTCCAAACCGGGAGCACTGCGCTGTTGACAGGCATCCCCTCACCGACCCGGCATTGCCGGGCCACCTCTCCCCGATGGGGCGAGGAATGAGCACCAAGGGCGCCCCAATTCTTCTCCCAACGGGGAGAAGGTGGCGCAAAGCGCCGGATGAGGGGGTGCTCTCAATTCGTTCGGATGTCGGCTAGGCGACATCCAATTGCGCGAGGGACACGCCGGAGGGCGTGTCCCTCTGGAGGGCCCGGCTTGTGCCGGACCCCTGGGAGGACCAAAAGACGTCAGCTCGCGCCTTCGACCGGGCTGATCTGGGTGAAGATATACTTCGCGTTCGACCAGTTGGTGACCGGGTTGGCGTAGGGGTTCTCGGCATTCGGCCAGCCGGTCCAGAACCGGTTCGACTGGATGGAGAACACATTGTAGGACATGATCGGAATGTTCGGCATCTCCTCGAGGTGGAGCTTGACGAATTCGTGTCCGTATTCGATCGCCTTGGGGTCATTGAAGTCGATGGCGCGCACCTTGTTGATGATCTCGTCAAGGCGCGGATCTTTCCAGCGCATCCAGTTGCGGCCGGGCTGGGTTTCGCCAGGCTCGACCACGAAGGACGAGTGGTAGCTGTCGAGGAAGAAGGCGAGGTCGGGGTGGCCACCATAGGTTTCCACGGCCCAGCCGATTTCCACCTCGAAGTCGCCGGCACCGGTGCGATCCCAGATGTCGGTGGCCACTTCCGCCGTCGCCTGCACGCCGTTCTGGGCCCAGCTCTGGGCGATCATCACGCCGAGGCGGTTGATCACGCCTTCCTGCGGCACCAGCACGCTGATGGTGAAGGGTGACCCGTCGGGCATCATCCACTGGTTGCCCTGCTTGGTGAAGCCGGCAGCGGTGAGCAGTTCCTCGGCGGCCGCCACGTCCGTCTTCCACCAGCCATAGCCGAAGGAATTGCGGATGGCATCGGGATCGGTGGGCACCTGGTCGCCGAACTGCGGACGCACCATTTCGGCGATCTGCAGGCCGACATCGGGGTCATACGGCTTGATCTTGCGCGTGCCGGTGTCGAGCTCGAAGTTGATCAGGTAGTCTTGCAGCGGCGCATGGTAGTCGCGCGGATGCGTGCCGGTCGGCGGGATGGAAATGGCCGACAGGGTTGCCGCACCGCGATAGGACGCCATGGACATGGCGCGCGCGTCGAGCATGAGCGTGAGGGCCCAGCGCACCCGCTTGTCCTGGAACTTGGGGTTCTGCAGGTTGAACACCGCCATGGGCAGCGTCGGATCGGGGTGGGCATAGGGGAAGCCCGGGAACCAGCCCTGCACGTCGGGGTCCTGCTGCACGATCGAGAACGTGCCTTCCGGCGACAGGTCGTGGATCATGTCCAGGTTGCCGTTGCGCATCTCGATCAGGCGATTGTCGGTCGAGATATTGTTCCGGTAGATGACATATTTGGGCTTTGGCTCGCCCACCAGCGCCATGGTCGTCTTGTCCCAGTCGGCGCGCTTTTCCCAGATATACCAGGTGCCGTTCGGGTCATACGAATGCAGCGTGTAGGGCCCGAGGCTGACGGGCGGGTTGTTCTCGAAGGCCACGATGTCCTCGACGCCCTCGAACACATGCTTGGGCATGATCCAGGCCGCGTTCCAGCGCACCGAGAAGGTGGTGTGGAAGCGCGAATTGGGGGCCTTGAGCACGAAATGCACGGTATAGGGGTCGACGGCGGTGACGCTCTCGATCTGGGTGGAGAAGGCGCCATACCAGCCGGTGCCCGGCGTTGCTGCCTGCTTTTCGACCGTGAACACCACGTCGTCGGCGGTGAATTCAACGCCGTCGGACCACATGATGCCCTTGCGCAGCTTCACCGTCATTTCGGAGAAGTCGTCGTTATATTCCCACGGGCCTTCGGCCAGCGAGTAGTAGATGGCGTTCTCGCTGGCGCCCTCGATGCCGGCATCCGGATCGATATACCAGAACGTGTCGGCGGTCAGCTGCTGCAGGCCGGTCGAAAGACCACCGCCGCCATTGGCCCAGAGATTGAACCAGCCGGGATTGCGGATCACCCCTTCGGGGTTGTGAACGATGACGGTCTCGTTGCGCGGGAATTGCGTCAGGTCGGGGGCGCTGCCCTCCGCTTCCTGTCCGAATGCCAGGCCATTGCCGGCCGCCATCAGCGCACCGACAGCCGTAGTACCGATCAGAAAACTGCGTCTATCCATCGATATACCTCCCATGTGAACGCCTCATCGCGTTCCTTTTCTCAGGGCTCCTCGACCCTGTGATAAGTCATACTTAACTAGGGGGTTCGGGCTGTCAATGGACTTTGTGATACAAATCCAAAACCATGATACAAAATATATTGAGGCGCGACTTTTCGGGTCGCGCCTCGTGCACACGTGCGGTGGATAGTGCTGACAGTCTGCTAGCGAATTGCCCGCTCGCGAGAGCCGTCGTTAGATCTTGATCCGAACCATCTGGTACGAATAGGGCGGCAGGGTGACGGTCAGTTTTCCCTTCTCTGCCTTGGCGCCCGAGCCCTTGGCAGGTTTCACCTCATCCTGATTCTTGGCCGTATTGACCGCCTTGAGATTGGGATGGGTCATCACCTGGTGGTCGATAATGCTCGCATTATCAAAGCCTTGCAGGTCGACCTCGGTCTCGATGCTCTCGCTTGTGTGCCGGTTGACGAGGAAGAAGGTCAGGGTTCCGTCCGCCTCATTGTGCACGCCGGCGACATCCACATAGGCCGTGTCCTTGGCGTGGGTCGTCTCATAGCCCGGCGAACTGGTCTTGAGCTGCAGCGCCGTACCGCGGCCGAAAACCGAAGCAAAATAATAGGGATAGTAGATGGTCTGGGCCCAGGCCGGCCCGCCCTTTTCGGTCATGATCGGAGCGATCACATTTACGAGTTGGGCAATGCAGGCGATCTTCACCACATCCGAGCGGCGGATGAAGGTATTGAGGATCAACCCGACCATCAGGACGTCTTCGAAATTGTAGATGTCTTCAAGAAGACCCGGCGCATGCGGCCAGCCGCCGTTCCCATCAAGAATTTCGCGGTCCTTCTTGTTGGAATGATACCAGACATTCCATTCGTCGAAGGAAATGTAGATGTCCTTGTTGGACTTCTTCTTGTGCTTGACCTGCTTGATGGTGGATGCGACGGTTTCGATATAGCGGTCCAGCTTGTGGCTGAGCCCCAGATAGTTGGGCGTATTGTCGTCGCGATTGGCGAAATACATGTGGAGCGAGATATAGTCCACATGGTCATAGGTGTGCTCGAGCACGATGCGTTCCCAATCCGGGAAGCTCGGCATTTCCGAATGCGATGAGCCGCAGACGATCAGTTCCAGGTTCTTGTCGAACATGCGCATGGCGCGCGCCGTGTTGGCCGCCAGCTTGCCATACTCGTCGGCATCCTTGTGGCCGACCTGCCAGGGACCGTCCATCTCGTTGCCGAGGCACCACATCCTGACGTTCCACGGCTCCTTGCGGCCGTTCTTGATGCGCAGGTCGCTCCAGTAGGAACCGCCGGGATGATTGACATATTCAAGGAAGCTGCGGGCCTCGTCGACGCCGCGCGAACCCAGGTTGACGGCCAGCATCATCTCGGTGCCGACGGTGGCGCACCAGTCGGCGAATTCGTGGATGCCGACGGCATTGCTTTCCGACGTATGCCAGGCCAGGTCCAGCCGGGTCGGGCGCTGCTCGCGCGGGCCGATGCCGTCTTCCCAGTTATAGGCCGAGACGAAGTTGCCGCCCGGATAGCGGACGACCGGAACGTTCAGGTCCTTGACCAGCTTGGCCACGTCGCCGCGCATGCCGTCCTTGTCGGCCGTCGGGTGGTCGGGCTCATAGATGCCCTCGTAAACGGCCCGGCCCAGATGTTCCAGAAAGGCCCCATAGACACGGTCGTCGATTTTCGCGATCGTGTAATCCTTGTTGGCAATGACGGACGCCTTCACCGGCCCCTCCCACTAATTCCGTTTTTCTGATTTATATCAGTGAAGGTGTTTTTAGCGTCGGGCGCAGGATGGTGCAAGCGCAAAAATATGATTTTTGACCAGGTCGGCGCGCGGGCCGCTGCGCCGTGTCGAAGGCCAGTATCTCACATCGGCGTCAGGCGGGATAAGTCAGCGGGCCGTTTGCAGGCGCAGGATGATGTCCTGGTCGTAGTTGCCGAAGCCACGGCCGAAAATATTGATACCACCGGGATGCTTGGCCTCGGGCTTGACCGCGATGCGCAACCGGATCGAGTGGTGGGTTCCCAGGTCCAGGTCGTGCAGCGACACCGGCGAAATCTTCATCCCGTCCACATAGGTGCCGTCCTTGGTCACCCGCCAGCTCTTGAGCTTGCCATATTGGCTGCCCTTTAGCTTCCACCAATCGGGTGTATAGACGCCGCGCTTGTCTCCATAATCGCCGGTGGAAAGCCAGGTGCCGATCTCGGTGCCATTGACCGACAGGGTAATGTCGCTGGGCCAGTCCGCCGAAGTGCCCGGCACTTCCGAGCTGAGCTCGAGGGAAAACTCCATGGATTCAATGGTGTTTTGCGCCAGCTTGGCATTGTTGGGAAACTGGTATTCCACATACCCGCGGGTAAACCAGATCAGCCCGGTCTTCATCCGGTCCGGATCGAGGAATGTGTCCGGGACATCCAGCAACCCAATAATCCCCTCGGTGGAGCAGAGGCCGCACGGCGCCGTCACCTCGCAGCTGGTATAGAGGCCCAGCGGCATCGAAACTTCGATCGTGTTGGAGTGGAGGGGCTTGATGTCGTCCTTGAACATGACCAGGACTTCATCGAAGGTCGAGTGGCAGATCTTCTGGTTGCCCTTGCGCGCCTTCTGCGTCTCGGTGCGGATCAGCCCGGCGCCTTCCAGGATCTGCAGATTGGTGGACACTGTCGACTGCGGCAGGTCCAGCTTGTCGGCAATATCATTGCCGTTCATCGCGCCTTCGACATGCAGCAGCTTTAGGATCTTCACCCGGATCGGTGAAGCCAGTCCCTTGAGCACGTCAATGCCCTCTTCGGGATCGATAACCAGGAAATTGCGGCTCATGCTGTTTCTGCGGTGAGATTGGGTTGAAAATCGATTGTGTATCAGGAAATCTGAACCAATCAACCCGGCACTGATCTCTTTGGCTTGTGAACCCAGAATTCTGATGTGACCGAATGCGACTAAGGCATAACTTGGCTTGATTGGGCGGACCTGTTCTGGAGAGCATTTGCCGCGCAGGGAGGCGACCATCGGCTGGATCGCCCAAGGCTACAGGGAGAGAGACAATGTCGGACGACAAGGCCACGAGCTTGCGCGAAGCCGCGCTGCACTTTCACGAGTTTCCACGCCCGGGGAAGCTCGAAATCGTGGCGACCAAGCCGCTGGCCAATACGCGCGATCTCTCGCTCGCTTATTCGCCAGGCGTCGCGACCCCCTGCGAGGAAATCGCGGCCGATCCCGCAGCGGCCTATAAGTACACCTCCAAGGGCAATCTGGTCGCCGTCATCTCCAATGGCACTGCCGTGCTGGGCCTGGGTAATATCGGCGCGCTGGCGAGCAAGCCGGTGATGGAAGGTAAATCCGTCCTCTTCAAGAAATTCGCTGGCATCGACAGCATCGACATCGAGGTCAACGAGCAGGATCCCAAGCGCTTCATCGAGATCGTCGCCCCGCTTGAACCCAGCTTTGGCGGCATCAATCTCGAAGACATCAAGGCGCCCGAATGCTTCGAGATCGAGGAAGCGCTGCGCGAGCGCATGAATATCCCGGTCTTCCACGATGACCAGCACGGCACGGCCATCATCGTCGCCGCCGCCGTCATCAACGCCATGCGGCTGGTCAAGAAGGACATCGGCCAGGTCAAGATCGTGACCTCGGGGGCAGGGGCAGCAGCCATAGCGTGCATGAACATGCTGATTGCCGTGGGCGCCAAGCGCGAAAACATCTGGATCGCCGACAGCAAGGGCCTCGTGACCAAGGCCCGCGACAACTCAGTCGACCGTTGGCGCGGTGCCTTCGCCCAGCAGACCGACAAGACCGAACTCAGCGAAGTCATGGCCGGCGCCGACATCTATGTCGGTCTCTCCAAGGCCGGCGCGCTCAAGCCCGAGATGATGAAGGACATGGCGGAGAACCCGCTGATCCTGGCTCTGTCCAATCCCGTCCCGGAAATCATGCCCGAACTGGCCAAGGCGACGCGGCCCGATGCCCTGGTTTGCACGGGCCGGTCGGACTATCCCAACCAGGTCAACAATGTCCTGTGCTTCCCCTTCCTGTTCCGCGGCGCGCTCGATTGCGGCGCGACCATCATCAACGAGGAGATGAAGGCCGCCGCCGCCCACGCGATCGCCAAACTGGCGCATGAGCCGGGGCTTGAGGCCACGGCGCACGGCGTCCCGGCCATCTTCGGACCCGACTATCTCATCCCCAATCCCTTCGACCAGCGGCTGATCCTCAGGATTGCGCCGGCCGTCGCCAAGGCTGCCATGGAGTCCGGCGTCGCCACTCGTCCGATTGCAGATTTTGACGCTTATCGCGACCAGTTGCGCCGCTTTGTCTTCCGCTCGGGCATGGTCATGAAGCCAATGATCGAGCGGGCTCAGGCCTCGGGCAAGCGCATCGCCTTTGCCGATGGCGAGGACGAGCGCGTACTGCGCGCCGCCCAGGTCATCCTCGAGGACGGCATCGGCAAGCCGATCCTCATCGGCCGCCCGGCAGTGATCGAGCATCGGCTGGAACGCTTCGGCCTCACCATCCGCCCGGGTACGGACTTCGAGGTCATCAACCCCGAAGACGATCCGCGCTATCGCGACTATGTGGCCGACTTCCACGCCCTGGTCGGTCGCAAGGGCGTGACGCCGGACACGGCCCGTACCATCGTGCGCACCAATACCACGGTGATCGGGGCGCTGGCCGTGCGCCGCGGCGAAGCTGATGCCCTGATCTGCGGTTTGCAGGGCCGGTTCATCAAGCATGCCCGCGACATCCATTCGGTGATCGGCGTGGCGCCTGGCGCCCAGCAGCTCTCGGCGCTCTCCATGCTGATCCTCAACCGCGGCGTGTTCTTCCTCGCCGATACCTACGCCAATATCGACCCCAGCGCCGACGAACTGGTGTCGATTGCCTTGCAGGCCCGCGATCACCTCAAGCGCTTCAATATCGAGGCCCGCGCCGCGCTTCTCAGCTACTCCAATTTTGGTTCGCGCGACGGCGCAAGCAGCGAGAAGATGCGCGCCGTCTACGAGACACTCAAGGTTGCGGCGCCGGACCTCGTGGTCGAAGGCGAAATGCAGGGTGACCTGGCGGTCAATGCCGAACTGCGCGAGCGCTACATCCCGGATTCGGTGCTCAAGGGCGAAGCCAACCTCCTGATCTTCCCGAACCTCGAAGCCGCCAACCTCTCGATGACTTTGCTCAAGGAGCTCAACAACGGCCTCCATATCGGCCCGATCCTGATGGGCACGGCCAAACCAGCCCACATCCTGGCTCCTACCGTCACTTCGCGCGGCATCGTCAACATGGCTGCCATCGCGGCCACCGAGGCGGCGGGGTAGGGGGCGTTTGGGCTGGTCACGCGACAATCGCGTCGGCTAAGGTCCGTCCTGCCACGCCCCGATCCGGCGCCAAGAGGAGAAAAGCCCATGACTTTCCGTGCCTTGCTGACCGAGAGGGCCGATGATGGTGTCGTGTCGTCTTCGGTTCAGGTTCTCGATGACACGCGTCTTCCTGAGGGCGAGGTCACCATCGATATCGAATGGGCAGGCCTGAACTACAAGGATGGCCTGTGCCTCACCGGGCAGGGCGGTCTCGTCCGCACCTATCCCCATGTCGCGGGTATCGATTTTGCCGGCCGGGTCCGCGAGAGCAGCGATTTCCGTTACCGCGTCGGCGACGCCGTCGTTCTCACTGGCTGGCGCGTAGGCGAGGCTCATTGGGGCGGCTATGCCGAACGGGCGCGGGTCAAGGCGGACTGGCTCGTGCCCCTGCCTCCCATGCTTTCCATGCGCGACGCCATGATCATGGGCACGGCCGGTCTCACGGCTATGCTGGCCATCAACCGGCTGGAGGCCGAGGGTATCACCCCGGCCAGTGGCGAGGTGCTGGTGACGGGTGCCGCCGGCGGCGTCGGCTCAATCGCCGTCTCGCTGCTCAAGCGCCTCGGCTACACGGTCGCGGCCCTCTCTGGTCGACCGCAGCATTCCGATATGCTCGTCGGGCTCGGCGCCGCCAGCGTCATCGATCGCACCGAATTCCTGGCCCAACCCGACAAGCCCCTTGAATCCGCACGTTTCGCTGCTGCCATCGACTGCGTCGGCGGCGATGTCCTGGGCAAGCTGCTGCGCCAGATCGCCTATGGCGGCACCGTCGCCAGCCTCGGCAATGCGGGCGGCATTGGCCTCGATACCAATGTCCTGCCCTTCATCCTGCGCGGGGTGACCCTCGCCGGTATCGACAGCGTCATGCAGCCCTTCGATGCCCGCATGGCCGCCTGGACGCGCCTGGCCAGCCTCTTCGACTTCGCCGCCTATGCCGACAATGTCGAAGAGGTTGCCCTCGAAGCCCTGCCTGAGAAGGCGGCACAAATCCTCAAGGGCGCCGTCAAGGGCAGGGTGCTGGTCAATCCGCGCACCTGAGCCAGCCGGGTCTCTCAGGCAATCCGCGCGAGGTCTTCCGTGCCGGCACCGAGCAGGGCCCCGATCAGGTCCGACTGGGTGACCATGCCGGCGAGCGCCCCGTTATCCGAAGCAACCGGCAGGTGATGGTGGCCGCTGTCGAGCATCAGGCGCATGACGAGGGCGATGGGCATGGCCTCGGTCACCGTGGCCACTTGGGTGGTCATGACGTCGCGGACTTTGCCCCGCAGCGGGCGGTCCGAATTGGAGAGCGAGCGCAGGCGCCAGCCAAGGCCGGACGAGGCATGGATAGGGCCCCATTGTGCCTTCTCGATCAGGTCGGTCTGGGTGAGGATGCCCACCACGCGCTTGTCCGGATCGACCACCGGCAGCGCCTTGACCCCATGGGTGCGCAAGGTGCGCAAGGCAATGCGCAGCGAGGTGCCTGGCTGGACGCTGGCAATGTCACGGCTCATCACCATTCCGGCGGTGATGCCGCCCGAGCGCCGGGCAAAGGCCAGCAGCGCCGCCCGCTCGATCATCTCTTCGATATCGACCGGATCGACGCTGACCACCTCGTCTCGTTCGCGTATCGCCGACTTGAGGTCGTCGATGGAAATCCCGAGGCTGACCTGGGGTGAAAAGGGAATGACCTTGGCTTCAGCCGCCGGCGCCGGGGCTGCCTTGTGCGGGTATTCCTTGCCGGTCAAGCGATTGAACGCCACGGCGGTGAACAGCAGCAACACAGAATTGATGCCGACCGGCCAGGCCACGAAGGCGTAGCCCAGTTCTGCGATGGCAGGGCCGCCGATCACCGCTGTGAGCGCAACTGCCCCGCTCGGCGGATGCAGGCATTTGAAGGTCAGCATCAGCCCGATGCTGATCGAGACGGCCAGGGCCGCCGCGACCGGCGTGCTACCTAGAAGCATGGCACAACTGACCCCGATCAATGCGGCGAGGCAATTGCCGGCAAGAATCGACCACGGCTGGGCGAGAGGGCTCGCCGGCACGGCAAAGAGCAGCACGGCCGACGCCCCGATGGGTGCCATCAGCAGCGGGAGTTCCGGCCCATTGCCCAGGGCCACGGCGGAAATGCCGGCCGTGCCCAGAATGCCCAGGAAAGCGCCAAGTGCCGCGCGCAGGCGCTCAAGCGGGCTGACGGTGACCATGTTGGGCAGGAGGCGGGCAAGGAAATGCATGGCCGTTCCCTAGCACTGCGCCCCCTGGGGCACAAAGCGCCTCGATGCGTTCTTTCCGCCCGCGAGGCAAAAATTTGCCTGCCGAAGCTGGTTAGGCGCACGCAGCCCGGTCTTGCGGCCCACGGACCATCTTGCCGATGGCCCTGCCAAAGGCGTAGCCTCTTTGACAGGACAGTGACAGGGAGCGCGCCTAAGCTCCCGGGCACGGATGCAACGACGTCCGCATTTGTTCTAGGGAGGATCTATGAACAAGCTGCTTCTCGCGGCGCTGGTGACCGGCGCCCTTTCCACCCCCGTTTTCGCTGCCGACTACACCATCATGGCTCCCGCGGGCCCCGGTGGTGGCTGGGACCAGACGGCCCGCACCATGCAGGAGGCCATGCAGGCCGAGGGCATCTCGGGCAATGTGCAGGTGACCAACGTTCCCGGCGCCGGCGGCACCATCGGTCTGGCCCAGTTCGCCACCCAGGAAGACGGCAACCCCAACGCCCTTATCGTTGGCGGCTACGTGATGGTGGGCGCAATCCTCACCAACATGTCGCCTGTGACCCTCGACAACGTGACCCCCATTGCCCGCCTCACCGGTGAGGCCGTGGCGCTGGTGGTTCCGGCCGCCTCCGACATCCAGACCGTCGATGACCTCGTCGCCAAGCTCAAGGCCGACCCGGGCTCCGTCGCATGGGCCGGTGGTTCGGCTGGTGGCGTCGACCACATCGCTGCCGGCCTCATCGCCAAGGCAGTTGGTGTCGATCCCACCCAGGTCAACTACATCGCCTATTCGGGTGGCGGTGAAGCCCTCGCTGCTATTCTGGGTGGCCAGGTGACCGTGGGTGTCTCCGGCGTCAGCGAATTTGCCAGCCAGATCGAAGCAGGTGAACTGCGTCTGCTCGCTGTCTCGACCGACACTCGCGTGCCGGGCTTCGACGCGCCGACCCTCAAGGAAG
>CBFGPB010000011.1:0-22217 GCA_965650545.1 uncultured Devosia sp.
TCGCCGCCACCCAGGCCCTGCGCCTCGCCTATCGCACCGATGTCGAGCCGATCCTCGCCATGGCCCGCATGGAACAGGGCGGCGCCATCGACCTCATCGCCACCTATCGCGCTTCGGGCTATCGCGCCAAGGTCGCTGAAATCCGCCCCGAAATCGCGGCGGGGTCGAGCGGCATCGTGTGATCCCGGGAGCGCAGCAGAATTTCCAAGGCACCTCCCCGCCAAGGAAATAGAAAGGCCCGGTGCGCAAGCGCCGGGCCTTTCGCTTGTCTAGGTTTAAGCTGGGTACGACATCAACCACCGGCCGCGCTCCTCCCCCTTGACGGGGGAGGTTGGGTGGGGGTGTGCAACTCACTAGTGGGTCGAGATGAGTACCGTGCCCACGATCCTCCCACCCCAACCCTCCCGGCAAGGGGAGGGAGTTGCAGCGTGCCCTTTGCCATCCTCAGGGCTTTACCAGCCCGCCGAAATAGTCGAGCGCATAGGCTTCCGTGCCCTCCACCTCGATCACCTCGCGCCCGCGGAAGCTGGCGACATTGCCCTCGCTCCGGTCACGATAGCGGCCGAAGGGCCCGGTCCAGTCGAAACCGCCGAGGAACCGCCCTTCCTCATACATTGCCGCCAGCGCCGCCTTGATCGTCGCCCCGGCCCGCTCGCCGTCGATCAGGTCGGGCCGCAGGACCTGCCCGTAGTAATTCATCGCCCAGATCGGCTCGTATCCCCGCCACAGCACCTCCTGCCCCAGGAAATCGGTGCCGCCGAAATAGCTGTCGAGATAGCGCCACTCCCCCTCGCTCCAGCTGAGATCGTTGGCCCCAGGCCGGCTGGGCTGCGTCCGCGCCCCGCCCCCGACATAGCTGGCGGCCTTGGCCCGGACGATGATGGCATTGAGTTCGGCGGCGGTCATGGGGTTCCCCTGTTCGAATGGGGACCAGTCTGCCGGCACGCCAGGCCATAGCGTGTCAGGAGAGCGTCACGCCCGTCTGGCTGTCGCGCAGCTCCCGCGTCGCCTCCATGATCCAGTCGCGGAAGGCCTTGATCTTGGGCTGGTTCTTCCGGCTGGCCGGATAGGCGAGGTAATAGCCGTGGCCGTCCCAGCCCACCGCCTTGAACGGCTGCACGAGCCGGCCCGCCGCCAGCTCGTCCCCATAGAAGGCCGGTGTCAGCATGGCCACGCCCCGCCCCGCCGCCACCGCGGCCGCCTCGAGAAACTGCATGCCCAGCCGGGCAAAGGGCCGGTCTCCGGAGACCGGCATTTCGACCCCATGCGCCGCCAGCCATCTGCTGAGCCAGGGATCGTCCGGCGTCACCTGCGGCACCCGCAGCAGGTCGCGCGGCTCGCGCACCTGGTATTCCTCGATCACCTTTGCACTCAGAATGGGCGTGAACTCTGCCTTGAGCAGGCGGTGCCAGACCAGGCCTTCAGTTTCCCGGCTGGTCGCCCGGATCACCACGTCAATGTCCTCGCTGGCAAAGTCCACCAGGTGGGTAGCGCTCTCCACGCGCACGGCAATGTCGGGATGGGCCAATTGAAAGAGGCCGATATTGGGCGCGAGCCAATGGCTGGCGAAAGTGGGTACGGAACTGATGGCCAGCGTGCCGTCCACCTGCCCGCGCGATCGGGCAAAAGCATTGCGCAGGATGTCGAAAGCTTGCTGGACCTCGGGCGCCAGCCACAGCCCCGCCTCGCTCAGTTCCACCTGGCGCGGCTTGCGCAGAAACAGTGGCGCGCCGACGCGTTCCTCGAGGATCTTGATCTGGTAGCTCACGGCGGCCTGGGTCATGCCCAGTTCCTCGGCGGCACGGGTGAAACTGAGGTGCCGCGCCACGGCCTCGAATGCACGCAGGGCGGCCAGCGGCGGCAGCGACATGGATAAACCCTCCTTATGCGTCGATATCGAGCTTTAGTTGGAAGTTAGCCCAATCAAGGCGCAATCTCTAGTCATGTCAACACCAAGGAGACACTGACCATAAGGCCAGTGAATAGGAAAAATGATCTCGCTGTCCGCCTTCTTCGCCTCCGTCCTGCCCATCCCCGCCCTTCGTGACCATCCGCAGATCGTCGCCCTGCGGCGCCGGCGCGCCCTGGCCGCCCTGCGGCTCGCTCCGCATCTGCTCAAGGATGTCGGCCTCGACGACTTCGCCACGCCGGGTGACGATCCCCGCTGGGTCAGGCAGTTCGAACTCGATCGCTGAGACTTGCATGGCGGTGGGGATGGCCTAAAACAGCGTCATGTCCAAGACCACCCCCGCCACGCTGGTCCTCACCAAGGCCGGCATCCCCTTCAGCCTCGCCCACTACGACTACGATCCCAATGCCGAGCGCGTCGGGTTGCAGGCGGCGGAGGCCATGGGCGTGTCACCGGCCGAAGTATTCAAGACGCTGATGGCCGAGCTCGACGGCAAGCCGGTCTGCGCCGTGGTCCCTTCGGACGAGGAAGTGAACATGAAGAAGCTCGCCGCCGCCCTCGGCGGCAAGTCGGCCCATATGATGAAGCCGGCTGATGCCGAGCGTCTCACCGGGTACAAGGTGGGTGGCATCAGCCCGCTGGGCCAGCGCAAGCTGGTTCCCACCGCGCTCGACGAACTGGCGACGCTTTACGACGAAATCTATCTCAATGGCGGCCAGCGTGGCCTGCAGATCCGCATCCGGCCCGCCGATCTGGTCAAGGCGCTGGACTGCGTTCTGGCGGACCTGGTGCGGTAAAATCAAAGGTCCCCATTTTCCCGGGTCACCTCCCCCTTGATGGAGGAGGTAGCGTCGCTAGGCCCGAAGGACCGTAGCAAAGCTCGGTGGGGGTGAACTTGTTCCGGCGCCGACCCGTCCTGCGCGCATGGCGCTCCGGGCGTTCCTCCCTTCGATCGCTCCACCGGAGCGATCGCCCGCCACGCGGTCGGTAATCACCCAAAAACGATAAAAGGCGCCCGGGAGGACGCCTTCATCGGATGACAGTCATGTCGTGCCGCCTTGCGGCGACGGTCGCTGGTTAGGCGACGTAGGTGCCGCGAGCAATGGCGCGGATGTCACCCTTGGTGATGCCGAGGTCGTGCAGCTGGCGGGCGTCGAGGTTGTTCAGCTCGCGCAGGGTGCGCTGGTACTTGGCGTAGTCGGCAATCTTCTTGGCAATGTTCATTTCGGTTCCCCTTCGTTTGATGACCCTTATCTAGATCACTCTGGTCGTGATTAGTAGGTGGCCATTGTGCACATCCGTTATGCATCTGGTGCAAACGAAAGAGGCATTTCTGCCGCAATTGCCGTCCAGCGGCGGCGGGGTGGTGACAGAGTCGCAGACCAACCGGGCGATGGACGACGTTGAAAACAAACGAAAAAACCGGCCACGGTAGGCTCCGGAGCCGGTCTTTCGATTTTTGACCATTTGGTCAACAGCCATGCGCTAGCCGGCTGTGGTCTCCCGCTTCTGCTCGCGGGCCAGGCGCCGGTCCTCGCGCATTTCGAACCACATGGCGTTGAGAATGCCGAAGGTGCAGGCCAGGCTCAACCCGAGGATCCAGGAAAAATACCACATGGTCTGCTCCTAGTATGCGTTGGGGTTCTTGCTGAGGCTTTCGGTCGTCACCGGGCCGCGCATGATCCGGAAGACGAAGCCCGTATAGACAAGGACGATGGGCAGGAAGGCCAGGGTCGCCAGCAGCATGATGAAGAGGGTCATGTGGCTCGACGAAGCATCCCAGAGCGTCAGTCCTGCATTGGGCATGGTCGAGGACGGCAGGAAGAAGGGGAAGACCGATACCCCGGCCGTCGAGACGATGCCGAAAATGCCTCCGCTGCTACCCAGGTAAGACAACCAGCGATTGCGGATCATCAGCCCCAGCACGGCCAGGGCCATACCGATTGCACCGATGATCGGCGCCGCCATCATCCAGGGATAGGTGGCATAGTTCCTGAGCCAACCGCCCTGCACCAGCTCGACGGTCTTGCCCAGCGGATTGATCGGCCCATTGGGGTCAATGGCGCTGGTCACGACATGGCCATTGATAAAGCTCACCCACAGGCCGCCAAGCGCGAAGAGGACGAGGGTGCCTGTTCCCGCGATCATGCCATAGACCCTCGCCCGATCGGCAATCGCGCCGCCCGTGCGCCCCATGATCAGAGCTGCGCCGTGGGTGACGATCATGCCCAGGCTCACCAGCCCTGCCAGCAGCGCAAAGGGCATGAGCAATTGAAAGAAGTTGCCCGTATAGAAGACGCGCATGCTGTCATCGAAGTGGAAGGGCGCGCCCAGCAGCACATTCCCTACGGCCACACCCATGATCAGCGCCGGAACAAAGCCGCCGACGAACAGTGCCCAGTCCCAGGTCGAGCGCCAGCGAGGGTCGCTGATCTTGCCGCGGAACTTGAAGCCAACGGGCCGCAGGATCAGCGCCAGCAGGATGACGATCATGGCGAGGTAGAAGCCTGAAAAGCTCACCGCATAGAGGGGCGGGAAGGCCGCGAAGATCGCGCCGCCACCCAGCACCAGCCAGACCTGGTTACCCTCCCATGTCGGGCCGATGAGGTTGAGCAGCACGCGCCGCTCCTCATCGGTCCGCGCCACGAAGGGCAGCAGCGCTCCAACGCCCAGATCGCGCCCGCCCATGATGGCAAAGCCGATCAGCAGCACGCCCAGCAACAGCCACCAGATCAGCCGCAGCGTTTCATAGTCGAGGGGGATGGTGCTCACGATCCGAGCTCCTTGGTTGCGGGAGTGGCAGGCAGGGTGGTGATGACGAAGTCGTCCTCGTCGTCCTGGGTGAACAGTTTCTCCTTGGGGCCGGCCTTCACGATCCGCACCATGAGCATGATCATGATCACCAGCAGCACGGTATAGACGAGCACGAAGAAGCTCAGCGACAGGATGAGATCGACGACGCTGAGGCCCGAGGCCGCATAGAAGGTGGGCAATACGCCTTCGACCACCCACGGTTGCCGGCCGAACTCGGCGATGAACCACCCCGATTCAATGGCGATCCAGGGCGTGGGGAGCAGGAATACCGTGAGCCACAACAGCGGCTTGTTGGTATCGATCCAGCCGCGCGAGGCGCGATAGAACCACAGGGCGAAGAAGGCGATGAAGAAGAAGCCAAGACCCATCATGATGCGGAAGGTCCAGAACAGCGGCCACACAGCTGGAACCGTGTCCTCGGCCGCCATGGCGATTTCCTCGTCCGTGGCGTTCTGCACATCATCGCGATAGCGCTTGAGCAGCAGGCCATAGCCCAGGTCCGGCCAGGTCTCCTCGAACACAGCCCGCGCCTCGGCATTGGTGCCGTCGGCCCGTATCTGCTGGAGCGCCTCATAGGCGACCATGCCTGAGCGGATGCGCTCCTTGGCGTTCTCGACCAGCTCGCTGATCCCCTGCAGTTCTTCATCCAGCGAGCGTGTGGTGATCAGCCCTCCCAGCCACGGCACCGAGATGGACCAGGCGGTTTCGCCGTCTGCTCCAGGAAAGGCAATGACCGTCCAGGGGGCCGGCGCTGGTTCGGTGTGGAACGAAGCTTCGATAGCCGCGATCTTCATCTTCTGGTGTTCGGTGGCGACATAGCCGCTCTCGTCGCCCAGCACGACGACCGACAGGGCCGAAGCAAGGCCGAAGCTGGCCGCGACGACCGCCGATCGCTTGGCCATTTCCACATGCTTGCCCTTGACCAGGAACAGCGCCGAGATCGACAGCACGAAGACCGCGCCGCAGACATAGCCGGCGCTGACCGTATGCACGAACTTGGCTTGGGCCACCGAGTTGAAGATCACCGCCATGAAGTCGGTGATTTCCATGCGCATCGTGTCGGGGTTGAACTTGGCGCCCACCGGATTCTGCATCCAGCCATTGGCGATGAGGATCCAGAGTGCCGAGAAATTGGCGCCGAAGGCCACCAGCCAGGTGACGACCAGGTGCCCCAGCTTGCTCATCCGGTCCCAGCCGAAGAAGAACAGGCCGACAAAGGTGGCTTCGAGGAAAAAGGCCATCAGCCCTTCGATGGCCAGCGGCGCGCCGAAGACGTCGCCGACATAGTGGCTGTAGTAGCTCCAGTTCATGCCGAACTGGAATTCCATCACGATGCCGGTGGCGACACCCATGGCAAAGTTGACGCCGAACAGCGTGCCCCAGAACAGCGTCGCCTTGCGCCAGATGTCGCGCCCGGTCATCACATAGACGCTCTCCATGATGGCCATCATGAAGGACAGGCCCAGCGTGAGCGGCACGAAGATGAAGTGATACATCGCGGTAGCGGCAAATTGCCATCGCGAGAGGTCGACGACGAGCATGTCGATCATGGCGCGTTTGAACTCTCTGTTTGCGACGGCCAGAGTCGGGGCCGTCAGTGTCCCTCATATGCCGCAACAGACTGGTCTTTGCCTTGATTCAGATCAAGGTGCCTGACTTGGGACCCATTAGAGTGCAACATGCCGCATCAGAATTCCTGCTCCAAAGACCGCTCGTGACTCCCAGGCCCAAGATCGACCGCGCTGTCTCGCTCAACTCGTTGCATGCCAGGGGGCGACTGCCGCTTGCCGTGGCGATGGGGGCGCCGCTCCTGGGCGGGCTGCTCCTCGTCTGGCAGGCTTGGACGCTCTCGGACATACTCGGCCGCGCCATAGAAGGCCGGGAATCGCCGAGCGTCCTGATGCCGGCCGTGGCGCTTGTCCTGGGGCTCCTTGCCCTTCGTGCCGGCTTGGGCGCGCTGGGCGAACAGGCCGGCACTGTCGCCGCCGAGGCCATCAAGCGTCATTTGCGGCAGGCGCTCTTCACCCACCTTGTGGCGCGCTCTCCCCGCTCTGCCGATGCACCGGCTTCCGGCGCTGTGGCTGCGGCCATTGTTGATCAGGTCGAGGCGCTCGACGGCTACTTCGCCCGCTATCTGCCGGCCGCCCTGCAGGCCGCGCTGCTGCCGCTGATCTTCGGGGCCATCATCCTGCCGCTCGACTGGGTGGCGGGCCTCCTGTTCCTCGTCACCGCGCCGCTCATTCCGGCCTTCATGGCGCTCGTCGGCTGGGGCGCCCAGCTCGCCACCGAACGCCAGGCCCGTGCCCTCAGCCATCTCTCCGGCCGCTTTGCCGATCGCCTCAAGGGCATGCTCACCCTCAAGCTCTTCGGCCGCGAAGCCGCCGAGACGGCCGGCATAGTCGAGGCCAGCGAAGCGCTGCGGCTGCGCACGCTCAAAGTGTTGCGCATCGCCTTCCTCTCCTCGGCCGTGCTCGAATTCTTCGCCGCGCTCGGCGTCGCTGGCATTGCCCTCTATGTGGGTCTCACCTTTATCGACTACCTGCAGTTGCGCGCCAGCCCGCTCACCCTGCAAACCGGTCTCTTCCTGCTTCTCATGGCGCCCGAGGTCTATAACCCCCTGCGCCTCCTCGCCGCCCACTATCACGACCGCGCCACCGCCAAGGCCGGCCTCGAAGAGATCTCCCGCCAGCTTGGCACTCTCCCCCTCGACCCCCTCGCCCATGCCGACATTGCCCCGCGCCCGGGCCCGGCCATCGCCGTCACCCTCGCGCACCTGACCCTGCGCACGCCCGACCGACAGCGGGCCGTGCTGGTCGATGCCGAACTCAATATTCCTGCTGGACAGCACGTAGCCCTCCTCGGTCCCAGCGGCTCGGGCAAGTCGACCCTGCTCGAGGCCCTCGTCGGCCTGCGCCAGGCCGAGGGCGGCATCACCCTCGATACCCGCCCCCTTGTCGACTGGCCCGAGGCGGAACTGCGGGCTCGGAGCTTCCTCCTCGCCCAGAAGCCGCGGCTCATCCATGCCAGCATTGCCGACAACATTGCCATCGCCCGGCCCGGCGCCACGCGCCGCGACATCGAGCAGGCCGCCGAACGCGCCCGGATCGCCGGCTTTGCCGCCGCACTGCCCGAGGGTCTCGACACGATCATCGGTGAGGACGGGATCGGCCTTTCGGGCGGCCAGGGCCAGCGCGTGGCGCTGGCGCGGCTCTTCCTGCGCGACGCAGGCCTCATCCTCCTCGATGAGCCGACGGCGCATCTCGATGCAGCCCTGGAAGACGAGGTGATCGCCGCCATCCGCCAATATGCCCAGGGCCGCACCCTCATCGTGGCCACCCATTCGCTGCGCGTCGCGCGGCAGATGGACAAGGCCTGGCGCATTGCCGGCGGCAGTCTCATGACCGTCCCGGTACCGGGCGGCAAGCGGGGCGTGGCATGAAGGCGCTCCTCGGCTTCCTCCCGCTCTTCCGCCGGCAGGGCGGCGCGCTGCTCCTCGCCCTCACCCTCTCGCTGGTCACGCTGATCGCCGGCGTCACCTTGCTGGGCACATCGGGCTGGTTCATCACCGCCACGGCCCTCACAACTCTTGGCCTGGGCTTCAACCTCTTCGTGCCCTCGGCCATGGTGCGGGGCCTCTCGTTCCTGCGCATCCTTGCCCGCTATGGCGAGCGCCTCGTCGGCCACAATGCCACGCTGAAGCTCCTCTCCGAGCTGCGCGGCTGGCTCTTTGCCCGCCTCTTTCCGCGCCTGCCCCTGCCCGACCGCTCCTTGCGGCATGGCGACCTCGTCTCGCGCCTCACGGCCGACGTCGACGCACTCGACACCGCTTTTCTCGTCGCCATCGGCCCCCTGGTCTCGGCCATCGTGGTGGGCGGCGCAATCACCGTCATCCTGGCCTGGCTCCTGCCCGCTGCCGCCCTGCCCTATGGCCTGGCGCTCGCCCTCGCCACCTTCGCCATTCCCTCCGCCATGATCCTCCTCGGGCGCCGGGCCGGCAGGGACAGTGTCGAAGCCCAGGCCGAGTTGCGCATGAATGTCCTCGACGCCGCCAATGGCCATGTCGATCTGGTTCTGCTCGGCGCATTGGGCCGCGCCAGCGACGCCTTTGCTTCGGCAACTGACCACGCCGCTGCCCTGCGCCGCCGGCTTGGCCTCATCACCACGCTGGGCAATCTCGGCGTGCAAATGCTCGCCGCGATCGCCCTTGTCGGCACGCTCTGGGCCGGCCTCGTCGCCCTCGACGCCGGCGGCATCGATGGCCCGCTCATGGCCGCGCTGCTCTTTGCGGTGCTGGGCAGCTTCGAGATCACCAGCCTCATCGTGCGCAGCACCGGCAAGGCGACCCAGGCCATGGCCGCTGCCGAACGTCTCTCGGACCTCGCGGACCTGTCGCCACCCGTCATCGAACCCACCGAGCCGCTACCCCTGCCCCGTGACGGCGCCATATCCGTGGACAACCTGCGCTTTGCCTATCCCGGCCTCCCCGCCATTTTCGAGGATCTGTCCCTGACCATCCAACCCGGCGAGCGCGTGGCCATTGCCGGCCACAGCGGCAGCGGCAAATCCACGCTTTTGCGGCTGCTGCTCCGCCTTGCCGACCCACAGGCCGGTGCGATCCGGATCGGGGGCACGCCCCTCGCCCGCCTCGCCAGCCGCGATGTCCACGCCCACATGGCCCTGTTGAGCCAGGACAGCCCGGTCTTCATCGACACGATCCGCAACAACCTGCTCATCGGCCGCCCCGAAGCCAGCGACGCCGATCTCTGGACCGCCCTCGAAAAAGCCCAGCTCGATACGCATGTCCGCGCGCTGCCCAAGGGGCTCGATACCATCGTCGGTGAAGCCGGCCGTACCCTCTCGGTCGGCCAGGCCCGGCGCCTCTGCCTCGCCCGCGCCCTTCTCTCCAACGCCCCGGTCCTGCTGCTCGACGAACCCACCGACGCCCTCGACCGCGAGACCGAGGAGGCCTTCTTCAAGGTCCTGGCCGGCGCCACTGCGGGCCGCACGGTCGTGCTCGTCACCCATGCGAACATCCCAGAGGGTACGGTCGATAGGGTGCTCACGTTGGAAAATGGGCAGTTGAGATAGGCCGTCACCCCACCCTCAATCCCTCCCCATCAAGGGGAGGGATGCCAAGGGCTGCGGCGCTGGTGTTCATCGTCTCCCTCCCCTTGTGGGCTTCGAACCAACCCGAAGGGCACATCTCTCCAGCGGAGAGATGTGAGGAGAGAAGGACCAAGGGTGGGGGACCTTGAGTCCCCCTCACCCTCACCCGCAACGCAATCGCAACCGCGCCAGGTCCGGAACCGTCACATGCCTATAGCTGACAATCTCGATCACCCCATCGGCCTTGAGCTTGCTGATCTGCCGGCTCACCGTCTCGATGGTCAGGCCCAGGAAATCGCCGATATCGGCCCGGCTCAATGGCAGGTCGAAACTGGCCACGGGCTCGTCCTCGGTCGGGTCGATATGGGTGGCAATGAGATAGAGGAAGCTCGCGACCTTTTCGGCGGCGTTCTTGCGGCCCAGCGTCACCATCCAGTCGCGTGCTTCGTCAAGCTCGCGCAGCGCCTGCAACATCACCAGGTGTTCGAGCTGGGGATTGTCGCTCATCAGCGCTTCCAGCGCCGGCTTGGGGATGATGCAGAGGTCCACCTCCGAAGCCGCTTCGGCGCTGACCCGGCTTTCCTTGGCAAAGGGCCGCCCAAGAAGGTCCGGCGCAAATTGCAGCCCCACCACCTGCTGGCGTCCATCCTCGAGCACCTTGGAAAGCTTGATCACGCCACGCAGCACATTGGCATAGCTCGAAATCGGCATGGCATCGGCCATCAATTCTTCGCCCGGATCCTTGCGGACCCGTCGAGTCGATTTCGACAATGCGAGAAGTTGTTCGGGCCTCAGGGCCCCGCAAATGCCCTGATGCCGCGCCTCACAACTTTGGCACAGGACCGGAATTTCCGAATTGTGGATGTCGCGGCGAACCGTTTGCATGGCCATGCTCCTGACATGGCCAGAAATAGTGGCTGCAAATACCCGCGATAAGCGGCCAGACTGTCGCTGTGCCAAGAGGTCGCAGAGAGGTTCGAACGCCCCTTGACCTTACCATGATGGGAAGGTCTATATGCTGAGGGACGAGGTGAAAAACCATGAACGAACACGTCCATCACAATCACGCTTCTCAGCCGGTCTCACTCGATATCGAGGGCATGACCTGCGCGTCCTGCGTCAACCGCGTGGAAAAGGCGCTGCTGAAGGTTCCGGGAGTCGAAACGGCTTCAGTGAACCTTGCCACCGAACGCGCCACGGTTGCAGGTGGCGATATCGAGGCGCTGCTGAAGGCCGTCGAAAAGGTCGGCTACAAGGGCTCGGTCCGCCAGCCGGATGCGCAGGCGCATGACCATATGCATCATCACGACGAAGACGCAGCGGTCCTCAAGCGCGATGTCATCATCGCCGCCATCCCGACCATTCCGCTCTTTGCCGTCGAAATGCTCGGGCATCTCCACATGCCCTTCCACATGTGGCTCATGTCGGCTGTGGGCATGGACGTGCTGTGGGTGACCTATTTTGTGCTCGCCACCTTCGTCCTTTTCGTGCCCGGCCTCAGGTTCTTCAAAATTGGCTTCCCGGCCCTCTTCCTCGGTGCGCCGGAGATGAATTCACTGGTCGCTCTCGGCTCCGGAGCCGCCTGGCTCTATTCGACCGTGGTTACCTTCGCGCCCCAGCTGGTGCCGGCTGAAACCCGCTACGTCTACTTCGAGGCTGCTGCGGTCATCGTCACGCTAATTCTGGTGGGTCGCTGGCTCGAGGCCATCGCCAAGGGCCGCACCGGCGAGGCGATCAGCCGCCTCGTTCAGCAACAGGCGAAAACCGCCAGGGTAGAGCGCCACGGCGCGACCGTTGAAATTCCGGTCGAAGAGGTCCGCGTGGGTGACATCGTCCTGGCGCGCCCCGGCGAGAAGGTCGCCGTCGATGGCGAGATCGTCGAGGGCCAAAGCTATGTTGACGAATCCATGATCTCGGGTGAGCCCCTGCCCGTATCGAAGGGCGTCGGCGCCTCCGTGATCGGTGGCACGCTCAACACATCGGGCAGTTTCAGTTTCCGTGCCACCAAGGTCGGCGCCGATACGATGCTGGCCCATATCATCCGCATGGTCGAAGATGCACAGGCCGGCAAGCTGCCCATCCAGGCCGTGGTCGACCGTATCACCGCCGTCTTCGTGCCCGTGGTCATCGGCCTCGCCATCCTGACGGCTATCGCCTGGTTCGTCTGGGGGCCAGAGCCGTCGCTGACCTATGCGCTGGTCAATGCTGTCGCCGTGCTGATCATTGCCTGTCCGTGTGCCATGGGTCTGGCCACCCCCATGTCCATCATGGTCGGCACCGGCCGTGCCGCCCAGCTCGGGGTGCTCTTCCGCAAGGGCGAAGCCCTGCAGCAATTGCAGCAGGCCGGCATCGTCGCCTTCGACAAGACCGGCACGCTGACCGCCGGCAAGCCAGCTCTTACCGACCTCATCCTCGATGACGATTTCGAACATGACGAGGTCTTGGCGCTGGTCGCGGCCGTCGAGAACCGCTCCGAGCATCCCATCGCCCTGGCCATTGTCGCCGCTGCCGAAAAGGCCGGTTTGCCGCTGGGCACCGTAACCGAATTCTCGTCCAATCCCGGCACGGGCGTCACCGCTCGCGTCGACGGACGCCTCGTGGCCGTCGGCTCGCAACGCCACATGAGCCATCTCGATTTCGCCGACTTTTCCGAAGCCATCGACCGTCTCGCCGCCGAGGGCAAGACCCCGGTCTTTGCCGCCGTCGACGACAAGCTCGCCGCTGCCATCGTCGTCGCCGACACGATCAAACCCACCAGCAAGGCCGTCATCGACGCGCTGCACGCCAGGGGCCTCAAGACGGCGATGATCTCGGGCGACAATGAACGCACCGCGAAGGCCATTGCCGCCCAGCTCGGCATCGACGAGGTCCGCGCCGAAGTGCTGCCGGCCGACAAGGTGGAAACGCTCAAGGGTCTGCGCACCCTTCACGGCACCGTTGCCTATGTCGGCGACGGCATCAACGACGCCCCTGCGCTGGCCGAGGCCGATATCGGCATTGCCGTTGGTTCAGGGACCGACGCAGCCATCGAAAGCGCCGATGTCGTGCTGCTCGGTGGCGACCTTCGGGGCGTCCTCAACGCCTTGACCGTCAGCCGCGCGACAATGCGCAACATCTGGGAAAACCTGTTCTGGGCCTTCGGCTACAATGCCCTGCTCATTCCCGTTGCCATGGGCGTACTCTACCCCGCCTTCGGCATCCTGCTCTCGCCCATGATCGGGGCCGGCGCCATGGCCATGAGCTCGATCTTCGTGGTGACCAATGCCCAGCGCCTGCGCGCCATAAAGGGAGAAAGTGCATGAATATCGGACAGGCCTCCCGCACGTCCGGCGTCTCGGCCAAGATGATCCGTTATTACGAGCAGATCGGCCTCATCAACCCGCCTCTGCGGACCGACAGCAACTATCGCGTCTATGGTCCCGATGAGGTGCATGTCCTCCGCTTCATCAAGCGGGCCCGCACTCTCGGCTTCTCGGTCGAGGAGACGTCCGCCCTGCTCGGCCTCTGGCAGGATCGCACCCGCGCCAGCGCAGAGGTCAAGGATATAGCCAGCGGCCATATCGCCGCCCTCGAAACCAAGATCGCCGAGCTGCAGGGCATGGTCAAAACCCTCAAGCACCTCGTCCATTGCTGCGCCGGCGACCACCGCCCCGACTGCCCTATTCTAGACGACCTCGCTGGCGAGACCGCCAGCCCGAAGACCAAAGGACACTGAAATGACTGAAAAGACGACCCTCATCGTCAACGACATGACCTGCGGGCATTGCGTGGGCACCGTCCGCGGCGCCCTCGAAGAGGCTATTCCGGGGACCGAGGTGCAGATCGACCTCAACACCAAGAAGGTCAGCTTTACCGGCGACCGCGCCAAGGGCGAAGACGCCATCCGCGAGGCGGGATACACGCCGGAAGCGGCATAGACGCGCCGAAGCGGAGCCCCTTTGGACGCAGCTTTGCCACGCAAACAGGACCGTCCTCGGGCTCGACCCCAGGACCACTCGCCACGTCAGCGAAAATCGCGGCTGGCCCTCGGGTCAGGCCCGAGGGCAGCGCGGAGGCTTTGGCTGGTCGTGCACTTCCGCGCAAATATCTGGTGAGCTCCAGCGGCACCAAAGACTAGGCGGGCGTCGCCGGGAGCTCGATCTCGATAATGCGTCAGGGACACTGACGTTCCCACATTGCGCCCAAAAATCTGGTGAGCCCCCGCGAAGCCAAGGAAGGCGGGCTCCGCCCGGAACTCGGCGGACAGATACGTGGATTCCCGTGTCAGCCTGACGACTGACCAAATCCCTCAATTTCAATGGAAAAGGGACGCCCGGCTATGCCGGACGCCCCCCTTTCCCTCATCGGATCAGCCGCAGATCGCGTACCGGCGCGATCTGCCTGCGCGCGAGCCGACGTCAGAACGGGCTGGATGGATCGAGGAATTCCTCGACGTTGTCGGCCGTAATGACGGTCGAGTCGAGGATGTAACGACCCGCCACCTGGATGCCGCCAGTAAAGTGCGAGGTGGTCAGCTCGATGGCCGTGGCGATCATGGCCGGGCTGTAGCTGACGTCGATCGGGACGAGCTTGTCGCCGGCCTGCACGCGCTGCAGGATCTGCTGCATGCCCGCGCCGCCGACAATGAACAGCTCGTCTTCGCGGCCGGCCTGCTTGATGGCCTCGATGGCGCCCAGGGCGATGTCGTCATCCTGCGCCCACACGCCCTTGATGTCGGGGAAGCGGGTCAGGAAGTCCTGCATCACCTTGAAGCCGTCGTCGCGGTTCCAGTTGGCGAATTCGTCATCGAGCACGGTGATGTTGCTGCCCTCGATGCCGGCCATGAAGGCGTCGAAACGCTGCTGGTCGATCGGGATGGGCAGGCCGCGCAGGATCACGATATTGCCGCCGTCGGGCATGGCCTGCTTGAAGTACTCGGCCGAATTGGCGCCGAGGCCCGGATTGTCACCGGCCACGTAGAGGTTTTCCACGCCGTCGATGGAGAGCTGGCGGTCGACCACGGTCACGAACTTGCCCGCGTCCTTGACCTGCTTGATGGCCGAGGTCATGGCGTCCGGATCGCCGGGCAGGATCACCAGGGCGTCGATGCCGCGGGTGGAGACCATGTCCTCGATGTCGGCGATCTGCTTGGGCGCATCCGGGGCCGAGGCGAACACATATTCCACGTTCGGATAGGTGGCGCTCAGGCGCTCGATGGCCTGCTGGGCGAAGTAGTTGACGCCGCCGGTCCAGCCGTGGTCGGCGGCCGGAACCGAGACGCCGATGGTGATGGTGTCATCCTGCGCCAGGGCGACGCCGCCCAGGCCGGTGGCGATCACCGCCGATGCCAGCAGGGTTTTTGCCAGTTTCATTTGCAGTCCTCCCAAAATGCCCTTTTGCGGGCGATGTAAAACTCGTTCATCTCGCAGGTCCTGGCCCGTCCGGGCCTAGCTGGCGCGCCTCGGGCGCTGCAGCAGCACGGCCAGGATGATGATCACGCCCTGGAATGCGCCGTTGAGATAGGGGCTGATAAAGCTCTGGAGATTAAGGATATTTCCGATCAGGCCAAGGATGATCACGCCCACCACCGTGCCCCATACCCGGCCATAGCCACCCTTGAGCGTGGTGCCGCCGATGATCACCGCCGCGATCGCCTCCAGCTCCCACAGCACGCCCGTCGTGCTTGATGCGGAACCCAGGCGCGGCACGTAGAGCAGCACGGCGACGGCCACCAGGAACCCCTGCAGGATGTACGTGATCAGCCGGACGTTATCGACGTTGATCGAGGAATAGCGCGCCACCTGTTCATTCGAGCCAATCGCCGCGCAATACCGGCCGAAGGCCGTGCGGCGCATGACGATTTCGCCGCCAATGGCTACCAGCGCGAAGACCAGGATCGGATAGGGTATGCCCAGAAGGCCGTCGTAATAGACCGGGCGATAGACGTCCGCGACCTGGAAATTGAGCGACAGCGTCCCGCCATCGGCAAGGAAAGTCACCAGCGAGCGGAAAATGCCCATCGTGCCCAGCGTCACGATGAAGGCTTCGATCCGGCCGCGCGTGATCATAAGCCCATTGCCCACGCCCGCCACCCCGCCGAGCAGGATGCCTGCCGCCATGCCGGCAAGAATGACGCCCCAGCCGATACCGAATGTGGGGATCAGCCAGTTCATCACCATGATCATGACCCCGGCGATCACCGCCGCCATGGAGCCGACCGAAAGATCGAGCCCGCCCGAGGTGATCACGAAGGTCGCGCCGATGGCGATGATGCCGATGAAGCTCGACCGCGCCAGCACATTGGTGAGGTTGTTGTAGGAGAGGAAATTCTCGTTGAGCGTGATGCCCAGCAGCACCAGCAGGGCCAGCGCCACCAGTGGCCCCACGGTCTTGAGATCCAGCTTGAGGCCGGTCTTGGCCTTGGTCGCAATATCAGGCGCTGATACGCTCATCATGTCCACTCTGCTTGATGCCCGCGGCGTACCGCATGATTTCTTCTTCGGTGATTTCGGCGCCTTCGAGCACGCCGGCGAGGCGCCCCGAGCGCATCACCAACACCCGGTGACTGAGCCCGATCACTTCCTGCAGTTCCGATGAGATGACGATCACCGCCTTCCCCTCGGCGGCCAGCGCCGCGATGATGTGGTAGATCTGCTGTTTGGTACCCACATCGATGCCGCGCGTCGGCTCATCCATGATGATGATGTCGGGCTCGCTTTCCATGGTCTTGCCCAGCATCAGCTTCTGCTGGTTGCCGCCCGACAGGCGGCCGACCGCCACCGATGCATCGCGCGCCCTGATGTCGAAGCGGCGGACGGCGCGCTCCAAAGCCCGCTCTTCGCTGCCCGTATCGAGGAAGCCCGCGCGCATGTGCCTTTCCAGTGTCAGCAGGGTCAGGTTTGGCCGCAGCCCCATATTGAGCAGCAGGCCCTTGCCCTTGCGATCCTTGGTCATATAGGCGACACCGGCATGCACCGACTGGGCCACGCGGGCAAAGTTCACCACCTGCCCATTGAGCGACACCTCGCCGCCGGTCTTGTGAGTCAGGCCCACGATGGCCTCGGCAACCGCAGTTCGGCCCGAGCCGATCAACCCGGCAAAGCCCAGGATTTCGCCCCGGCGCAGGTCGAAAGAAATACCGGAAACCGACTTGGTCTCGAGATTGCGCACGCTCAGCACGACCGGCGCGTCGACATCCGGCTCGTGCTTGGGCGGGTAGAGG
The DNA here is from genome assembly GCA_965650545.1 of uncultured Devosia sp. Taxonomy (GTDB): domain Bacteria; phylum Pseudomonadota; class Alphaproteobacteria; order Rhizobiales; family Devosiaceae; genus Devosia. Next base: position 17,031 of record CBFGPB010000011.1, read on the forward strand.
TTGGAGAGTTCGCGCCCCACCATCATCTGCGCGATGGAGTCGGGCGTCAGGGCCTCGGTGCCTACCGTCGCGATCAGTTGCCCGTCGCGCAGCACGGTGACGCGGTCGGCCAGTTCCATGATCTCGTCGAGCTTGTGCGAAATGAAAACCACGGCCACGCCGCGCGCCGTGAGGCGCCGGATCTGCTCGAACAGCGTCTGCGTCTCGCCCACCGACAGCACGGCCGTCGGCTCGTCCATGATCAGCACGCGCGCATCGCGGCTGATCGCCTTGGCGATCTCCACCATCTGCTTGTCGGCAACGGACAGGCTCGAAATGCGCGCATCCGGATCGACATGCACATGCAGCGTTTCCATGATGGCGGCGGCGCGGCGACGCATCTCGCCCACGTCGAGGAACGGGCCGCGCTTGAGTTCGCGCCCGAGGAAAATGGAATCTGCCACCGTCAGGTGCTCGGCCAGGTTCAACTCCTGGTGGATGAGCACGATGCCCATGGCCTCGGCCTTGCCGTCGGGCGGCAGGACCACCGTCTGACCATCGAAGGTGATGGAGCCGGATGTCGGCTGCTCGATGCCGGAAAGGATCTTGATGAGGGTCGACTTGCCCGCGCCATTCTCGCCGATGATGGCGTGAACCTCACCGGGGGCAACATCATAGTCGATGCTGAACAGCACCGGAATCTCGCCGAAGGACTTGGAGATGCGATTGGCCGACAGAATCGGCTGCGCACTCTTTGCCTGTGCTTCGACCATGCCTCCACCCCTCCCCTGAGCCCGGTGCACTTGCTGCGCAACTCTCTGCTCAAGGTTTGATGTAAAGGTTTTCATGAATGATGTAAAGGTTTACAGTGTTCGAAATCAGGATAGACCTGTGGATCAAGCTGGCGGAACAGCCGGCATCTGCTAAGGGCAAGGATGTGCTGGGCTTTCGGCCCGGCATAAGGGGCGGAGCTACCCGACGTGCAGCATCACAAGCTGGCCACCATTGAGGATGTCGCGGCCATGGCCGGCGTCTCCATTGCCACGGTGAGCCGGGCCATAAACGAGCCGACGAAAGTGGCTGACGCCACGCGCCGCCGCGTCACCGAGGCCATCGCCCGCACCGGCTACACCACCAATGCCATGGCCCGTTCGCTGCGCATGCGCCGCAGCAACATGATCCTCATCCTCGCCCCCGATGTGGGCGATCCGAATTTCTCCAACATCCTCGTCGGGCTCGAGACCGAGGCGCACAAGCGCGGCTATGGTCTGCTCATCGGCAATACGCAGAACGATCCCAGCCGCGAGACCGACTACCTGAGGTTCATCAGTTCCAACCAGGCCGACGGGCTCATTCTCTTCACCGGCCACCTGCCCTATGGCCTGGGGCAAAGCGCCGACGAGGCTCGCCTTCCCCCCATGGTCGCGGTCAACGAGCCGGTCATCGGCGGAGAAGTGCCCTTTGTCGGCGTCGACAATTTCGAGGGCGCGCGCGTTGCCACCGAGCACCTGATTTCCCAGGGCCACCGGCGCATCGCCTTTATCGGGCGTGCGCCCAATCGCGAGATTGCCCGTCTGCGCGAAGAAGGCTATCGCGCTGCACTCGGGGGCGCCGGACTTCCGGTTGACGCCCGCATGATCATCGATGGCGAGGGCACGACCGAAAGCGGCCGCGCCGCCGCCGAACTGATGTTCGTGCGCGACGTCCTGCCCACGGCCTTCTTCTGCGTCAACGACGCGACCGCCATGGGGGTCATGATTGCCCTCAACGCCCGGCGCTATGACCTGCCCCGGCAGTTCTCGATCATGGGCTTTGACGACATTTCCTTCGCCAGCTTCCTCACGCCGTCGCTGACGACGATGAAGCAGCCCCGCCACCGCATGGGCGAGGCCGCCATGGAACTGCTGCTCACCCTGCTGGCAGGTGAGAAACCAAAGTCGCTCGAAGTATTGCTGCGCAGTGAGTTGATCGTGCGCAATTCCGTGTCGCGGCCGGAGCGGGGTTAGGACGACCGGCTGTCTTGCGGCCGGCATGCCCTCACCTCCACAGCCCTGTGCCCGCGAAAGCGGAACCCCCCTGTTTCCGCACCACCTCCCCAAACACCGTGCCGTCCTCGGGCTCGACCCGAGGACCAGCCCCAACATCCACAGTGTAACGAATGGCCCTCGGGTCAAGCCCGAGGGCGGCACGGCGTCTATGTAATCCTGATCAAGCCTCAGTACCCGTTCCGCGCCAGCCATTCCTTCATCCAGGCGATCTCGGCCTCTTGCGCGGCAATCACCTCTTCGGCCAGCTTGCGCACTTCAGGATCGGTTCCGTGCTCGAGCACAACGCGCGCCATGTCGATGGCGCCCTGGTGGTGCGGGATCATGCCGAGGATGAAATCGGCGTCGGCATTGCCAGTATAGGCAATATCCATATCGACGTGCATTTTCGCATTGGCCTCGCGATACGCCATGGTTGCCGGCGTGTCGCCTGCCATCATGGCGCCATGGCCGGAATGGTCCTGGGCGAAGGCCGGGAGGGACATCACGACAAGGCCGAGGGCAAGAAGAGTGGTGCGCATGAGATTCTCCAAACTAGACCGCGCCCTTCTGCGGCATTCCCAAATGGTAAGGTCAATCGGGCGGCGCACACTCTCCATCTTGTGATCGACGGGAACGCGCCTAGTTCCCGCTTCCTTCCTGGCTCTCGAGCCCTTAGAGAAGCGTGGACCGAAATCCAGGAGGCAAGATGCAGATCACCGCGGTGACCGGGTTCTACGACGTGGGCCGCGCGGCTTACGACAAGCGCACGCCGGAGCAGTACACTTCCTGGCTCAACCAGACATTGCAGACGCCCCTGCCCTTCCTGGTCTTTCTCGATCCAAACTTTGATGCGAGCCCCATCCAGCTCAAACCGAACGACCGTATTGTGCGAGTCGCGAAGGAAGATCTGGTCATGTTCCGCCACCGCCAGCGCATCGAGGAGATCGTCGCCAGTAGCGAAACAGTCAATCGGCGCGACATTGCGTTCAACCTCGCCGAATACGGCATGATCGTCATGTCCAAGCCCGAACTGCTCAAGCGCGCCGCGCTGGAGAGCGATGCCGACTATCTCGTCTGGATTGATGCCGGCCTCTGCCGGTTCATCCCGGATTTGGGCGAAGGCGTCGTCAAGGTGACGGAGGCCGACCTCAAGGGGCTGACGATCGCCATCAACACGACCCTGCATCTGAAACAGCGCATGCGGATCGGCAAGTTCCCGCGGGCCATGATTGGCACGACCCTGGCCATGATGAGCGCCGGGGACATGATCCTTGCCCGCTCCTATGCCGATGAGTTTGCGAGCCGCCTGCAGTTTCTCGTCGAGACTGAGTGGCTGCCTCAGGGCCGGTGGGACAATGAACAGGTGGCTATTGGCAGCCTGTTGTTCCGTGGCGGCCTGCCCGGCGCGCGCGTGTTGACCACCCATGTCGGGGGCGGCGCCAACACTGTCAGCTGGCTGTTCGGCGGCCCTCCCTTCGACCGCAAGACCCCGCTCTATGTGCGCTGGCGCCTGCTCTTGGACGAGTTCCGCACCCGCCTCGCGCCTGTCGACGAGTGCTACCTCCCCGGCGATTTTCCCGAAGCGGACTTCCAGGCCTGGTGGTCAGCGCGGCGCAATACGCAATAGCCGGCCCAGCGCCCCGCGCTGACACTTGAGAGGGGCCCGTGAACGGCCTGGCTGGCCGGTCGGCGCCGCGTCATGCCCCCTTCAGCCGCTCGAGAATGGCGTCGAACTGGACCATGGAGATATTGGCGCCCCATTCCATGCCGGAATCGACCACGCCCTGGCGCATCTCGAAATCGGGGAAGTTCGACACGGACCGATAGTGGGTCTTGCCGTCGCGCTCTTGGAAATGGTGCTCTTCGTAGTAGCGCTCGTCCTCCTCGGTCATGCCCTCGACCACAAAGGTATTGCGGATCATCGTCTTGGGCTCGACCGCAAGATAGGTGCCGAACATGGTCCAGCGCGTGCCATCGGGCGAGATGCCGACGATGCGCCACTTGCCGCCCGTGCGCACATCATATTCGATCACCTCATTGTTGCCGAAACCCCACCAGAGGGCGACGTGTTCCCTGGCGGTCCACACCCTCCACACCAGGTCGAGCGGCGCGTCAAAAGTGCGCGACATGATGATCAGCGGCTCGTCTGCGGGCAGCTCGGTCTTGAAAGGATTGGGGAAGGTCTGCTCGTCCATCAAAGGTCTCCTCAGTTCTTGCTGTCCGATTGGGGCGTCTGCAGCTTGGTGAGATAGGCGTCGAGCTGATCGAGGTTGCGATCCCAGAAGCCGCGATAGGTCTCGAGATAGGAGGCCACCTCCCGCATCGGGGCCGCATCCAGCTTGCAGGGTCGATATTGCGCCTGCCGCCCCCGCGAAATGAGACCGGCATTCTCCAGCACCTTGATGTGCTTGGAAACAGCGGCCAGCGACATATCGAAGGGTTCCGCCAGTTCATTGACGCTCGCCTCTCCCGTCGCCAGCCGCGCCAGGATCGCGCGGCGGGTCGGATCGGCAAGGGCAGCCAAAGTCGTGCTCAGGGCGTCGGTCATGATCCAGTCGCTTAGTATTCAACTATCTTGTTAAATACTATTCGGTTGAATAATAGTCAAGACCCAAACAGGCGAACGCCCGCTGACGCGGGCGCTCAAGGGCACATCGATCTGGCGGGCACTTAGCCGGCCGCAACCGCGCTGCGCGGCATTTCCGAGAAGATTTCCGCCTTGCCGTTGCGGATGATGACGATCTCTTCGAGCCGCAACCCGAACTGGCCCTGGAGGTAAATGCCCGGCTCGATGGAGAAGACCATGCCCTCGTCGAGCACGGTTTGGCTGGTCCCGGTGATATAGGGCGCTTCATGCACATCGATACCGAGACCATGTCCGGTCCGATGCAGAAAATTCGGACCATAACCGGCCGCCGTGATCACGTCGCGCGCTGCCTTGTCGACATCCATCGCCTTCGCGCCGGGCACAGCGGCAGCGAGCGCCGCCTCGACGGCCCGGTCGACGATGGAGTGGATCTGCCCATAGCCTTCCGGCGCCGATCCGAAATAGCCCATGCGCGTCATGTCGGACGGATAGCCATCAAGCCTGCAGCCGGTATCGATCAGCACGGCATCGCCGGACCCGAGCTGGGTCGCGCCGGTATGGTGATGCGGGAAGGCGCCATTGGGACCGAAGCAG